>JAKSOJ010000210.1 GCA_024405645.1 Phascolarctobacterium sp.
ACAATCAATTGACGGACGCTAAAGTAGAATTAGAAAGTGCAACCAACATTGTAAACTTTGCTGAAGAGCGTTTGAAAAACTACGACAAAGACATTCTTGAGGTTCAAGAGGAAATCAAGGCAAATGAAGCAGAAGCTGCTCGTTTGGATGGCGTAGTCGTAAAATGTGCCGAGGATAAAGAAGCCTTGGAGGCCGAACGCATTAGATTGTTCTCCGAACTGAACGAAAATGTTGGTGGTAAGAATAAATATAATGAGGACAGAAATGTTCTTTTAGAAAAGCAAACCAAGATTAATGGCGAACTTGTCGCTATCAATTCTAAGGTGAGCGATACAGAACGTAAGCTTCAACAATTGGCAGTGGATGGTGCTAAATTAACTGCTGACTATACTCATGCAACTGAGCAATTGCGAGAAGATTATAGTCTGGATATCTATGGCGCTCGTCTGGAAGCGGATTCTAAAGCCGATGATATGACGGATGAGGAGCTCAAGAAAGAGGATACTCGCATTACTTTGGCTATAGCTCGTTTGGGTGCAATTAATCCCGCAGCTATAGAGGAATATGAAGCAATCAAAGAACGTAGTGAGTTCTTGAATAAGCAGTACAACGATTTGTGCAAGGCTAAAAATGACTTGGAGTTGATTATCGGGGATATCAATTCAGGTATGACCAAACGCTTCAATGAAGCCTTCAAGAAGATTAATGTTCACTTTGCAAATTGTTATGCAAAACTGTTCGAGGGTGGTACTGCAGTTCTTAAGCTTACAGATCCTGCAGATGTTTTAAATTCCGGTATTGATATTGAGGCGCAGCCCCCGGGAAAGAAATTGGGTAGCTTGTACCTTTTGAGTGGTGGTGAAAGAGCATTAACAGTTATTGCTTTGCTATTTGCACTTCTCAGCTATCAACCTAGCCCGTTCTGTATTTTGGACGAAATTGATGCAGCTCTCGACGATGCTAACATCATTCGTTTCTCCAATTTCTTGAAAAACTATGCAATCAACACTCAATTTATTGTAATTACTCACCGCAAGGGTACTATGGAATGCGCTGATATTATGTATGGCGTAACCATGGAAGAAAGTGGTGTATCTAAATTATTGTCAGTAAAAATTAACGCAAAGGAGAATGCCTAATGGGATTTTTTGACCGTTTAAAAGAAGGTCTTGCAAAAACCAGACGCAATTTCACGGATCGTATTCAAGAATTAGTTGGCATGTCTACTAAAATCGACGAAGACTTTTTAGAAGAGCTGGAAATGATTTTAGTTTCTGCTGATGTAGGCATGAAAACTACCGAGAAATTGATTGAGGCAGTTCGTAAAGCTGCTAAAACAAAAGAAATTCAAAGTACTGAAGAGGTTATTCCTTTCCTTAAAAAGTACATGGCAGAGATGCTAAAGGACAGTGGACAACGTACTCGTATTGGTGCCAAACCAACCGTTATTTTGGTTGTAGGTGTTAATGGTGTAGGCAAAACTACAACTATTGGTAAGCTTGCTAATTACTTTACTCTTTTCAAATATAAGGTTGTTGTTGCAGCAGGCGATACTTTCCGTGCAGCTGCATCCGAACAGCTTACTATTTGGGCTGAAAGAGCTGGCTGTGACATTGTTCGTCATGCAGAAGGAGCTGACCCTGCCGCAGTTGTTTTCGATGCATTGAAGGCTTCTATCGCTCGTAAGGCAGATGTCCTTTTTATCGATACAGCAGGTCGTCTGCATAACAAAGCAAATCTTATGAACGAGTTGGAAAAAATCCATCGTATTATTAAACGCGAAATTCCTGAAGCTCCACATGAAACATTCTTGGTTCTTGATGCAACCACTGGTCAAAACGCTATTACTCAAGCAAAGGTTTTCATGGAAACTGCAAATGTAACTGGTGTTGTACTTACTAAACTTGATGGTACTGCAAAAGGTGGCGTTGTTGTTGCAATTAAAGAAGAACTTGGTTTGCCAGTTAAATGGATTGGCGTGGGCGAAGGCATTATGGACTTCCGTCCTTTCGAATCTGACAAGTTTGTAGAAGCACTTTTTGCAACAGAAAAATAATTGATATTTTTATATCTGACAAGTAAAAATACTTGACAAAGGTTTTGGCTTCAAGTATAATATGACAGTCGACTAATTTAATGTAGGGGTAACTATGTCATCTGAAGAAATTTTTGAACAAAGAATTCGCCTTGGTAGGCTCTTTGATATGTATGGTGGCTTGCTCACCGACAAGCAAAAGAATTGCTTGGACCTCTATTTTAATGACGACTTGTCTTTAAGTGAAATTTCCGTTGAGCTCGGTGTAAGTCGCCAAGCAGTGCACGATCTCTTGAAAAGAGTAGAGGCAACCCTGGAGAATTACGAAACTAGACTTGGTCTTTTGGCTAAGGAAGATTTCGAAAGAGAGCAATTGGAAATAGTAATAAATATTCTCAAGTCCGGAGATAATCCGGCGAATCAGACAGCAATTAACATTTTAGAAAAATGTGTGCTGAAAGCAGGTAACTAAATGGCATTTGAAAACTTAACAGAACGCTTACAAAACGCTTTTAAG
>JAKSOJ010000211.1 GCA_024405645.1 Phascolarctobacterium sp.
GAACATAGATGCAAGTTGCATATACAGTCGGGCAACCCAAGGTAATGAAAACAACGTTTTTGCCTTCATCCAAAAGTTTTTCGATTGCATCAGCACCTTCTCTATGTGCTTTGTCCATTTTTGCCATGTCTTTGGTCATGGGCATATAAATCATAACTTGTTCTTTTTCATCCAAGTTGATTACATTGTTAACAATTGCTTTAGCGGTAAGTACACCATTGTCTCCTTCCGGAATTGCAACTACATCACATTCTTTTAAAAGGCGAACTGCCTTTAAAGTCATGTACTCGGGGTCTCCGGGGCCAATACCTACGCTGTATAATTTACCTCTCATCTCTCTAATCCTCCATGAATTATTTATTTTGATGTATTTTTATTAACTCGTCCGCATATTCCGTCTTCCCTAAAACGCCGTAAACGTTGGAAAACATCATAGCACCAGTTTTTATTTTGCCATGCACACGGTGTTGCATGTAAAAATCAATTTTCTTAGTGACTTCATCGATAACAACATCGAAAAGTCCTTCTCTTTTTAACACCTTAGTAACTTCGTCAGTAGTGAGGCATTTGTATATTTCCTCACCGATTTGAGTGGAAGCACCATGGAACATGGCTTGCATTGCCATGAATTCAGTACGACAATCTGCGTACTTTGAGTGGGTGTTCATAACGCCCTGTGCAAGCTTGACAAGCTTTCCACTATGGCCGATGATGAACAAGGTTTCAAAGCCAAGGAATACTGCGTAATCCAAAAGCTCGCCCACAAAATTACTACAGGTTACTGCACCAGTAATGTCCATTTTCAAAACATCGCGGGTAAAATCTTCGCCGTAATTGCCAAAGAATACTAGCAAATGCTTGGTCCCATCAGCCTTACGAGCGCGCATTTCTACACGCATTGTCTCAATAAGAGCATTCTCACTCATGGGTTCTACAATACCAGATGTTCCTAGAACAGAAAGTCCACCAATAATTCCCAAACGCGGATTAAAGGTTTTTTTAGCAATCTCCACTCCTTCAGGAATAGAAATCGTAACCTTAAGCCCACCTTGGTAATTGTTTTCTTCCATGACATTAGTAACCTCAGTGGTAATCATTTTACGAGGAGTTGGGTTTATTGCAGGACCTCCTACAGCACAGGAAAGGCCTGGTTTAGTAACTCGTCCTACCCCAATTCCACCTTCGATCACAATACCAGGTTCACTAATGCGTTCAACCTTGGAATAAACAAGAACACCATTGGTATCATCTGGATCGTCCCCACTGTCCTTACGGATTGCACAGGATACGTATTCCGGGGTCATTTCAACATCCAAGGGTTCTAGATTGAGAACTATTCCCTTGGGAGTATCGATACGAACCGTTTCAACCCTTTCGCCAGTGAGCAGCATGCTTGCTGCAGCTTTAGAAGCAGCAGTGGCACAACTACCAGTTGTATACCCACATCTTAAATTCTTACCTTGAGAAAATTGAAACTCTTCCAAAGTTTGAACTCCTTTGAGCATAACTAAGAATTGCAGAAGTCTTATTGTTTTCTTTTCGTTATTTAGAATAATTACTAATAACAAAAAGAGACTTCCGCTTGATCCACGGAAGTCTCAAAAAGCGCAAAAACAGAATTTATAGCTGAATTGTATAACACTTAGCTTAAATTACGAACCTACGTCTCCATCACTCGTGAATCAGTTCTTTGTATGGCTTGGCTGCTGACTTGAAGTTATCGCACAGCGGCGGGACCGTGTTGCAAATGCATCTTACCAAAAAGCGCATAATACGCCCATACAGTATTGAAAACATTATAGCATACATCTATAAAAATTGCTAATAAAATTTGCATATTTTGTTACTATTTTCAAATTGTCAGACTATTTTATATAAACATTAAAAAATTAAAATATTATTGCATTTTATTACACTTTTTCATGATATAATCATAAACAGAATACAGAAAAGAAAGGATTTCGACATGAAATATATTGCCTGCTTTGGTGATTCTTTAATCCAAGGCTTCCCCTATGGAAACAGATACTCATGGATTGCAGCCTGTGAGGAAAGCCAAAAACTAAAAATGCTTAATTATGGTTTGTGCGGAGACTGTTGTGACGACATATTTTACCGTTTAAAAATGTATGCGTTGCCAGAATATGTAAAGCATATCGTTTTTCTCGGAGGTGCAAACGATATTATTTCCGGATGTCCTTACAACTACACTCTGAGTATGTTCGACAAGTTGTATGCTTTCTGCCAAGAGAAAAATTACAAGCTTTGCATAGTGCTTCCGTTGATTAGTGCGGACGATTTTCTTAACCAAAAATTAGAGGCATTAAAAGCAGACATAATCAAGAAATACACTGGAAAAGTTCTATTGCTTGACTTACAGGAAGCTATCGGAACGGACGCCAAAGCTCGTAAGCTCGCCTATACAGACGGTGTTCATCCAACTGCACAAACATATAAAGCAATGGGAAATTACGCCATGCCTATTTTGGAAAAGTGGGCCGAAGAATAAAAC
>JAKSOJ010000212.1 GCA_024405645.1 Phascolarctobacterium sp.
CTTGTTCAGTTTTCAAGGTTCGCGCCGCTGTATCGCAGCGACTTGTATATAATACCATGGATATTTTATGGTGTCAACACCTTTTCTGTAATATTTTTTACATTTTTTCGTGATACACCAGGCTCCGTTGAAATCAAAACCTTGTATACAAAATACTTTCAGAGCTCTAAAAAATTTTTAAAATATTATAAATTTCTTATATTAATATTAAAACAGGACCGTTTTTTACCAAAACAGTCCTGTCAAAATAAAATATCTTATTTTAAAGATTATTCAACATAAGTAAAATTGTTGAATTTGGTGCGCAGATCGTCGCCCTTTTGTGCTTCAGCTGCAAGAATTGCTTGAATAAGGATTGCATTTTCCAAACGTTTTTGTTGGAGCTTGCAACCATAAGCATACGGCTTGGAAATGTCGCCATTAATTAAATCTGCATTTGCATGGCAACCACCGCTGCAGAAGAAACGAGCCCAGCATTTGGTGCATTCCGGTTTAGTCATAACATGAGTATGACGGAATTTTTGAACCATATCTTGCTTTTCAACACCAGTTTCTAATGTTCCAAGCTTGAATTGTTCACGACCAACAAATTGGTGGCAAGGATAAATATCGCCATCTGCAGTAATTGCGAAATATTCGTGGCCTGCACCACAACCTGCTAAACGTTTAGCAACGCAAGGACCATTATCCAGTGCAACATTGAAATGGAAGAAGTCGAACGGATCTCCTTCATGACGTTTTTGCAGATATGCACGAGCTAGCTTATCATATTCTTCGAAAATTACCGGCAAATCTTCTTCGGTCAGAACCCAAGGCTCATCAATACCTACTACGGGTTCTACAGAAATTTCTTTGCCAACTTTGGTCATATCCAAAACATCTTCGCAGAAATGAGTGCTAAAGTGAGTGTAAGTACCACGCAAATAGTAGTTCTTTCCATCACGACTCTCGATTACTTTCTTGAAACCACGTACTGCTGCATCATAGCTACCAGATTTATTGGGGAACGGACGCATTGCATCATGAGTTTCCTTCTTGCCATCCAGGCTAAGAACCAACATTACTCGATTATCATTCAAAAATTCAATTTTTTCGTCATTAAGCAAAGTACCATTAGTGGTCAAGGTTAATTTAATGTTTTTGCCAGTTTCTTTTTCACGATTGCGAACATATTCAACAATATGCTTAACTACTGGCCAATTCATTAAAGGCTCGCCGCCAAAAAGGTCTAATTCCAAATTATGGCGTCTCTTGCTTCCAACAATAGCGAACTCAATTGCTTTTTCTGCAGTTTCCTTGCTCATAAGTTGACGGCAACCACCAAAAGAACCAGTATCTGCAAAGCAATAACCACAACGTAAGTTGCAGTCATGAGTTACTAATAAGCAAAGAGATTTTACGATGGGCAATTCAGCAAATGTCGGAGGAACCGGGAAATCAGCACTGAAAAGCATTCCTTTTTCTTGCAAATCTTGCATTTCTTCCATAGCTTCTTTGATATCCTCTGCAGGATATTTCCCTTCCAGAGCAGCCATAGCAGTTTCCGCATTATTGCCATCATAATAATCTAAAAGATCGTAAATAACTTCGTCAACCAGATGAACAGCACCGCTATTTACGTCAAGAACTGCCATATAGTCGTCAAGTCGCATTTTATGAATTAACATAGTATGTCTTCCTCACAATAAAACAGCTCCCTGCAACAACAGGGAGCTGCATCTTAATTAAAAATTATTTGCTGTGTTCGCAAACTTGGTTGCCAACGGTGCAAGAAGTTTTGCAAGCGGATTGGCAGGAAGCGGGGCATTCGCCACAGCCACCAGTACGAAGAGTTTTGTTCAGCATAGCTTTATTAACAGTTTTGATATGTTTTCTCATTTGAAATACCTCCAGGTAAAATTTAAATCAAATACAGTTTTATTTTAGCTTATTTCAACGTATTATGCAAGTAAATTTTAACTTATTAAAATACCATATAAATTTATTTTACAAAAATATCCCTAATAATGTTTACATCAATGCCTTTTGTCTGTAAAAACCCATAGAAATATGCTTGCTCTAAACGATTTTTAAAACCTTCAAGACCATTACCATCATCGGCCACAGTTACGCGATACATCTCCATAGGCGCCTTTTTAAAGGTATCATAGGTATTTAATCCTATATGCCCAGTTACTGCTCTGTAAAAGCCGTATTCTTGCGCCTTAGCGATAACATTATCATTATAGCCACCATTTGGATAAGCCAAAGTTCTAACAATATACCTATTATAGTTTTTCTTCAGATAAAAACGAGATGTAGATAATTCCCACGCTAAAAACTTAGGATCAATTTTAGCAAGTGGTGCATGACTGGTTGTATGCGAACCGAGCTCCATACCTTCAGCCAACAGACCAAAAATCTCTTTGTCACCCATTTTGTCAGGCTTATTAATATCCTGATTAATTACAAAAAATGTTCCTTTAGCATCATACTTTTTCATAATTGGCAT
>JAKSOJ010000213.1 GCA_024405645.1 Phascolarctobacterium sp.
TGACGATGTACCAAAAGGTCGGGATAACGACGAATAGGAGATGTAAAATGAGTGTAATAGGTTGCAGCCAGGCCAAAGTGACCAATATTTTCCGTTTGGTAAATAGCCTGTTGCATGCTTCTTAAAGCAACTGTGGTTACAAGACGTTCTTCAGGTCTGCCTTGCATTGCTGCAATTGCTTGTTGAATTTCTTTTGGTTTAACTTCCTCTTGTGGTGCAAATTTGACATTAAAATTAGCCAATAATTTCGCCAAATCCTGCATTTTCTCAGCTTTTGGCTGACCATGCACACGATAAACGGAAGGTCTATGTTTTTTGAATAAATGCTGGGCTACAGTTTCGTTAGCAGCAAGCATGAACTCTTCGATTAAATTTTCCGCATTGCCTTGAATACGTTGCTCAATTGCGATAGGATGCAGTTTTTCGTCCAGAATAACCTTTTGTTCAGGGAGACTAAAATCTACAGCACCGCGTTTGTGTCTCTTGGCATGAAGAATTTGACGAAGCTCGTCCATGAGATGAATCATAGGAACAACGTCTTCGTATTTGCTTCTCAGCTCCTCATCCCCAGCAATAACATTGCGAACAATATTATAGCTCAGACGATGACGAACGTGGATTACAGCAGGGAAAATCTCGTAGGAGGTAATTGTGCCATTTGCATTGATATGCATCTCACAGCTCATGGCAAGGCGGTCTACGCCTGCGTTTAGACTGCAAATACCGTTGCAAAGGCGTTCAGGAAGCATGGGGAGCACACGGTCTACCAAATAAACGGAAGTACCACGAATATACGCTTCCCTGTCGATAATGCTACCCTCTTCTACGTAATGACTTACATCAGCAATATATACGCCCAAGAGGTAATCATTATTGTTAATTTTCTCAACATAAACGGCATCATCCAAATCCTTGGCATCTTCACCGTCCACGGTAACAATGGGAAGATCACGCAAATCTCTGCGTCCTTCCAATTCCTTAGGGTTAACCTTTTCAGGAATGCTTTTCGCAGCATCAAGAACCTCTTTAGGAAATTCCAAAGGCAAATCATGTTGTTTAATAATGGATAGGATTTCGAGACCAACGTCCCCTACTCTTCCAAGAATTTCAACAACCTTACTTTCGGCCTTGCGTTCGCCTTCCGGCCAAACTGTAATTTCAACAACTACAACTTGGTTGTCTTTAGCGCCATTAAAATGTTTACGCATAACATAAACATCTTTACCTATATGACTATCCTCGGGAGTAACAAAAGCGTAGTCCTTGCTCTCGTGGAATACGCCCACGATTTTGCTGTTAGCACGAGCGAGAATGCGTACTATTTCCCCTTCGGGCTTTTTATCGCTAGGAGCGGAAGTCAAATGTACTAATACTCTGTCATTATTCATGGCAGAATTAAGCATTCTTTGACCAATAAAAATATCAGGTTTGTCGCCCTTGTTGTCGGGAATAACAAAACCAAAGCCCTTGCTGGTGAGCTGCAGACGACCAACTACGTGGCCAGCAAACTCAGGAAGAATATAGGTCTGTCTTTTGGTACGCATGAGCTCGCAGGCATCTTCCATAGCCATCAACTCTTCCCAAACAGACTTGGTATCCGTCCCAACAGGGCACGCTTCCATGATTTCCTCAGCACTAAGCTTCTTACCACCATGAAGCAAATCTAAAATTAAATTATGAATATCTTTTCTTAACATTATTCTCCTTTAAGAATCTAACTATTCTTGAAAAAATCTTTCTATTTCAGCAAAAACTTGCATTCTTTCTTTATCCAAGGTTATAAGATGCCCACTATGATTTAGCCAATGCAATTCCTTTTTAGCAGAGCCCAGATTATCATAAATATATTGAGCGCTCTTGGGCACAACAGTATGCTCAATTGTAGATTGGAACACAATTGCAGGCACTTTGACTTGTTTTACAAATTTATTTTTGACATCATTCATAAGAGCAAACAAGCTTCCCAAGGGCTTGGTAGGCATGACCTCATAGGAATGATTGTATTTCATCATATTACCATAATTTTTCTTCCTTTTAGGAAGCTCTTTGATGAAGAATTTTAATAGCGGGTAGAATTTGATACGTCTATCTGGCAGGAAAATGGGAGTTGCAAGAAAGGCAGCCTTCTTCACAGGCAATGTTGCAGCAACCTTGATGGCTAAAAGACCACCCATGGACAAACCACATACATAAACATCGTCAAATTCATCTAATAATTCTTTACATGCGTTGCTTGCAGTTGCAAACCAATCTTTAGCAGTAGTCTTTTTTAAATCTTCCACAGTAGTACCATGACCCGGTAAGCGTTCACAACGAACTGTGTAGCCAACGGAATTAAGATAATCTCCCAAAGGACGCATTTCGTCCGGAGTACCTGTATAGCCGTGAATCAAAAGCACTGCCTTTTTATTTGTTCCCTCGAGACGATAACTCTCTGCTCCTTTGATAATTTCCATCTTTTTCTCCTAACTATATCTGCAAGCAGAACT
>JAKSOJ010000214.1 GCA_024405645.1 Phascolarctobacterium sp.
AACGGGTGCTGGAAAAACTACTATTGCCAATCTGATGCTGCGTTTTTATGAACCAGAGGAAGGTGCTATTCTTTTGGATGGCAGGGATATCCGTAACTACACTCAAAGTAGCTTGCGAAGAAATATTGGTTTAGTACAACAGGATGTGTTTCTCTTTAGTGAAAGTGTTTCCTTTAACATTGCTTATGCTAAGTTTGACGCTTCTAAAGAAGAGATTATCGACGCTGCCAAGCTTGCAGCTGCAGATAAATTTATTAATGCGCTCCCCAATGGCTATGATACTTGTATAGGCGAACGTGGGGTTAAGCTATCAGGTGGCCAAAAGCAAAGGCTGGCAATTGCAAGAGCATTTTTGAAAAATCCTCCAATTTTAGTTTTAGATGAGGCTACTAGTGCACTTGATACGAAGACTGAAAAGCAAATTCAAGGAGCACTGGATGAGCTTGCTCGAAAACGTACAACTCTTATCATTGCTCATAGATTGTCTACGATAATAGATGCTGATAAGATTGTTGTGTTAAAGGATGGTATTGTTGCAGAGTCTGGAACTCATGAAGAACTTATTGCTAGAAATGGTGTTTACAAAAAACTTTATGAGTTAAGTGAAGAATAAAAAACTCCTCGTCATCAATTGACGAGGAGATTTATATTTTTGAAATTTAAAATGTTTAGAGTAGGTTAGATGCGAGGAAACCCGACAACGGCGTACTAAAATTGTACATCTAGGAGGGTTGACGAAGCAGATGACCTGCTATGAACATTTTATTTTAGAGCTTGCCGGAAGAACCGAGTACAGTTCTAATCTTGTGAGCAACCATATCTTTGATAGCCGCACGAGCAGGTTTCAGATATTCACGCGGATCGAAATGACCAGGATATTGAGCGAAATGTTCGCGGATAGCTGCGGTCATGGAAAGGCGAATATCGGAGTCGATGTTGATTTTGCAAACTGCCATTGCAGCAGCTTTACGCAGTTGGTCTTCAGGAATACCAATAGCATCCGGCATTTGGCCGCCATATTGGTTGATAAGAGCAACTTTGTCTTGAGGTACGGAAGAAGAACCATGCAGAACGATGGGGAAGTTAGGCAGACGTTTTTCGATTTCTTCGAGGATATCGAAACGCAGCGGAGGAGGAACAAGGATACCATGTTCGTTGCGAGTGCATTGAGCAGCGGTAAACTTGTAAGCACCATGGGAAGTACCGATAGCGATTGCCAAAGAGTCAACGCCAGTTCTTTCAACGAATTCTTCAACTTCTTCAGGACGAGTGTAGGAAGAATCTTCAGCAGAAACCTTAACGTCGTCTTCAACGCCTGCAAGAGTACCAAGTTCGCCTTCAACTACAACACCATGAGCGTGTGCATATTCAACAACTTGTTTGGTAACAGCAATATTATCTTCGAAGGAACGGGAAGAACCATCGATCATAACGGAGGTAAAGCCACCATCGATGCAGGATTTACAAATTTCGAAATCTGCGCCGTGGTCAAGATGTACGCAAATATCGAGGCCAGTATCAAGCATAGCAGCTTCGATTAATTTCATCAGATAATGATGGTTAGCATACTTACGAGCACCTGCAGAAACTTGCAGGATAATGGGGGATTGTTCTTGTTGAGCAGCTTCAACGATACCTTGGATAATTTCCATGTTGTTTACGTTGAATGCGCCAATAGCGTACTTGCCTTCATAGGCTTTTTTGAACATTTCAGTAGAAGTAATAAATGCCATTTTAGTCCTCCTAGTATAATTTAATATAACTGATTTTATTATAGCATACTATTAGCAAAATATCATACACTTTTTAAAATTATAATTCATAATTTATCGTAAATATCCCAAAGATCTTTCGCCAGCGCCCTCGTTATTTCAATCTCGTTATCACTTACCGGGTGCTTAAAGGCTAGGTGATACGCATGAAGTGCGTGCCTTGCTTGTGGACCTGGGGTTCCATAAAGATTATCGTTATAGAGGGGGCAGCCGATATAGGCCATATGAACCCTAATTTGGTGAGTTCTTCCTGTAAAAAGCTTGAGCTTTACTAAAGAAACATTGCCCTTGGTGCTGATAACTTCATAAGCAGTCTTGGCATATTTGCCTCGCTCAAAATCTACACATCTGGTAATAATACTTTCGAGAGTTCTCGCGATGGGAGCCTCAATAATACCGGATTGTGCAGGTAGCTTACCTGTAACTAAAGCAAGATACTCCTTGGTAATGGGTCTTTTACTCATCCAATGCTGAATGATGGGTTCCTTGGCAAAAACGCATAAGCCAGAGGTGTTGCGGTCCAAACGATTAATTGGGTGCAAAGTATAGCTTTTGCCATTTGCTTGGTAGTAGCGCTCAACTAAATCGTAGACAGTATTGCCTTCTTCGTAGGTAGTTGGGTGAATGAGCATGCCTGGGGGCTTATCTATAATAAGGAAGAAATCGTCCTCATAGGCAATCATATCTGGGGTTAGATATAGAAAATCCTTTGG
>JAKSOJ010000215.1 GCA_024405645.1 Phascolarctobacterium sp.
GTTTGCCCATGTTAACGGAAATAATTTCGCCAATGGAACCGCCGCGATGACGGATAGAAGCTACCAGTGCGCCATAGTCATGTACGCCACCGAAGAAGATACCGCCAATCAGAATCCAGCATAAGCATGCCAGCCAGCCAAAGCCTAAGCTGATTGCGCCGATAGGACCAGTAATAGGACCTGCACCAGCAATAGAGGAGAAATGGTGACCCATCAGAACCGGAACCGGAGCTGCAACATAGTCAACACCGTCGGCCATGGTGTGAGCAGGAGTTTCGATTTTGTCGTCGATACCCCATTCCTTGGCAAGCCAAGTACCGTAGATTTTGTAGCCAGCACCAAGGATGGCCATACAAATCAGGAGGATTACGAAACCGTTCATAAAAAACCTTCTTTCTAAAAAATAAAAATAATATATATGAAGTGCATTACTTCCTTAACGAAACAGCTTCTTTATGAAGCCTTTAATCCCCCTACGTCTATCCTTATAGCCTTCGGGGTCCAATGAATATTCTAAAATATCTTCCATACGTTTACTCCCCGGAGAAACTTCAATTTTTCCAGGAACTACAAGACCAACTATTTGATCCATCCAACCATGTAAAGACATTTTAAAATTTTCTCGCTTTTGAAATTTTTTGATATAGCTAACAGCCTCTTTATCTGCAGAATCTGCAACAATAACTGTAGCTATATAAGAGCATCTATGCTTGGGTCCTGGCACTATACATTGCATTCCCCTAGCATAGCTTTCAGCGAGAGCTTTTTCTACGTCAGCTTTCGTTAAATGAGTAGCATTAAAAAAGTAGACATACTCATGACTTTCGGCTTCCCAAATCATGGCACGGCGTGTCATGAGATATTGGCCTTCTTCCTCATCCATACGACCACTTTGTACTAATGTGATTTCTGGACTAGGGTTACCTGAACTGTCTACTCTACCTGACGTCGTTGTCAATTCATTTTGAAGAATATACCATCGAGAATACACTTCAAGGATTTTTTTCATCGCGTCTTCTCGGGAAAATTTCAAATTATCCATATTCATCCTATTAAACCAAAACTATCTCTGCAAAAATGGGCAGAGATAGTGCTATTATATCACAATATTTGCCACTGTCAAGCAATTTCGAACAAACATAAAATAAATATATATATATTTACGTAAATCTTTAAAGCAAACGAGCCCCAGCAATATTGCATTGTAATGCAGTTATTAATTCTGCACGAGCATTGGGCAAACTTTCAAAACGCTGCTTAGTTTTTTCTAGGCGCCAATTTTTAAAACACTCAAACTCTTTAACTAATTGCAAGTCAGTAGTTTCGGCAACTAAACCCTCTATAATAGAGATATCACATTCACCATCATGAACAGAACCAAGAAGATCTTGCACGTTCTTTAAACACTCTAGTAATTCGTTATCGACATCTAGATTCATATAAACATCATAGGCATATCTAAAACGTTTTACTTTAATACGAAGAGAATGAAGCTTTTCAATACTGTCCTGATCAAATTCATTTTGCAAACGGTTGCACAATTTAATACCCCAACTTTGCAAACGAGCCTGTAAAAAAGCATTAGCCAAAGCTTCCTCTTCAACAGAAAGCTTCTCTTCATTTTTAATTAGTATCAATAAATCGCCAAGTTCATTAGCTATGCATCCTGGTTTAGCAGTTTGCAGCCACGCATCAGTCATTTCTTTTCTTTTATTTCCCAATAATTTTTTCAGACCTAAAAGCTCTTGACATTTATACAAATCAGGAATTTGCTGCTCTAACTGATATGACGTATATTTATCGCATTCTTTCAAAGCTACATCATACTCTCTGATAGAGCCCAAGGTATCAGCAGTATTTTTCAAGAACGCAAGCCATTCTTTAGATTCAAGAGGAAGCAGTGGTTCTAAAATTTTAATTGCGGATCGCAGTTTTCTTAAATTTATACGCAACACTCGAAGCCAGCTATACTGCATCGGTTGCTCTAGCAACTCATCCCATAGAGTGTCAAACAACTCTATTTGATTTAGTAACTGTCCTCGCACTGCGAGATAGCTCAGCATAGAATGTTTATTTTCTTCAATTTCAAGTACGTTATTATCTTCTAGCATATTATTTAACTTGAGCCGGCATTGTTTTTCCTTCTAAACCAGCCAAAATATTATCAACAGTCAATAAAGCCATTGCATCTCTAGTTTCTACAGTAGCACTAGCCATATGAGGTGTGACAGTTACATTAGGAAGGGTTAACAATTTATGTTCGCCAGGTAATGGTTCAGGACTAGTTACATCCATAGCAGCATATGCAAGTTTTCCATTAAACAAAGCATCATATAATGCATCAGTATCAACAACAGCGCCACGGCTTATATTAATTAAAGCAGCAGTCGGTTTTAATTTTGCAATAACCTCTGCATTAAATAAATTCTTTGTCGAAG
>JAKSOJ010000216.1 GCA_024405645.1 Phascolarctobacterium sp.
GTGCCACCACAGCCAACAGCAAAAGCGCAAACGCCTAAAGCCATAAGAGCTGCAATTACACGAGTAGAAATTTTCATAGTAAGCCTCCTTGAATTAATAGGAATAAACCATTTTATTTATTAGCACATACATTAATCTTTCGATGTGAGAGAGCAGGAAATTGGGGGAACTTCGAACTCTCTATATTGACTTTTAAATCTCTTTGATATATTATAAACTAGTGAGTAACTCACAAGTCAACATTATTCTTTTGCGTTTTTTTGATAATCATTATAGATAATTTTAATAAGCATACTAACGCTTCTTTATATTTGTTCTAGGGAGAATTTTAGCATGAAAGAAACTCAAAATATTGAATCAAATCTTTCAAACACTTATATGACCGTTAAGGAATTTAGTCAATTAACATCCACCCCAATAGATACGTTGAAGCATTATGATCGTATCGACTTACTAAAACCAGCTTTAGTTGGCGATAACGGCTATCGCTATTATCTACCGCAACAAGCTAATATCCTCACTCGTATTTTATTTGGTTCACGAGCTAACATTACCTTAAAAGAAATAAAACAAACAATAATAAATGATGATCCATCTGCCACTATGGAGCAATACCTACATGTGCGCAAAAATATTAGTAAGCAGATTCAAGAGCTTAGAGCCATTCAAAAAACTATTAATTCCTTAGAATTCTTTTATCAGCTGACACAAACTCAACCTTTAGAAGAACTATTTACTGTAACAACAGAAGACTGGTGCTGTCTAGTATCTCCCAACCAGCCCATGCCAAAAGGCGAAGCTCTGGCAACAAACATAGCAAATAAACTATATTTAAAAGGCTACAAAAACGGTGAATGGCCTCACTATCAATTAGGTTGTTATTTTACCCCATTAGATTTGGCTCTACATAAATTTGATAAAGTTAATTATTACCTAAAGATAGACTACCCAGATTGGTACGAATCATCGGATATAGTCAACGTTCCCGGTGGAGAATATCTTTGTGTTTTAACAAAGACATCGGAAAAAGATATCAATAGTAGCGTTCATGTTCTTTTAAAGGAATTAGAAAAGAACAAGCAAGCAACCGTTGGCAATGTATATGCTCAACTTGCGGTTAATAATTTCGTCAGCAATGATAGAGATAAATATTACACCATAGTAATGGTAAAAAAGAGCAACAAACGTCACTCCAAATAGTCAGAACAAGGTATTGCCCAGGCAATACCTTGTTCTTTTTTATAGATTACAGTCAATTCGCTTTATACTTTCTTATACAGAATACGAATGGAGTTCAATACGCACAGTAAAGATACACCAGTATCTGCAAAGATTGCTGCCCACATGGATGCATAGCCAAACATACCAGCAATCATAATTACTACCTTAACTGCAAGAGCAAATACTACGTTTTGCCATGCAATTTCGCCAGTATTACGAGCGATTGCAATTGCTTGAGGAATGCACTTAACTTCACTGTTCATGAATACTACATCTGCAGCTTCAATTGCAGCATCTGCGCCAGAACCCATAGCAGCACCAGCATCTGCACCAGCAAGTACAGGAGCATCGTTGATACCGTCGCCTACGAACATAACAGGGCCGTATTTGTTACGTAAGGTATTCAAATTGGACAATTTATCTTGAGGCAAGAGTTTAGCACGAACTTCATCAATACCAGCTTCTTCTGCAACAGCTTGTGCTTGTCTTTCGCCGTCACCAGTCAACATAACGGTAACTAAGCCCAATTTTTTCAGTTTAGCAATAGACTCTTTAGCGTCCTCTTTCAAGGTATCATTTACTTCAATTTCGCCCAAATATTTGCCATTTCTAGCAACGAGAACTTCAGAACCATAAGTATCAACATCATATTCAGTAATATCGATGTCATACTTGATCATCAAGTTTTTGTTACCGCACAGAACAACGTCATCACCAAATTTAGCAACTAAACCATGACCAGCGATTTCTTCAAAGCTGTCAGGACGGTTCAGTTTCAAACCTTTTTCTTTAGCTTCACTTACGATGGAAACCGCAATGGGGTGAGAAGAAATTTGTTCTGCACCTGCACATACTGCCAGAAGTTCTTCTTCAGAGACACCATTATGAGGATGAACATGTTGAACAACAAAGTTACCTTTGGTAACAGTACCAGTCTTATCCATAATAACGGCTTGAACGTTCTTCAACGCTTCCATAGCAATACCACCCTTGAACAGGATGCCATACTTGGAACCAGCACCGATACCAGAGAAGAATGCCAGAGGTACGGAAAGAACCAGTGCGCAAGGACAAGAAATAACCAAGAAGGTCAATGCAGAGTACAGAGTACCATGTTCACCATTATGTCCACCACCCATTAGGATAGTCATATACGGATCAGGATTACCCAATGCTTGATATATGAAAGGCAGAACGAAAGCAGTGA
>JAKSOJ010000217.1 GCA_024405645.1 Phascolarctobacterium sp.
CAAATACAAAGACATATGAACTCCTTCCTCAAAATTTAACTTCTGCCTAAAATTTAATCAACACTCAGAAAAATTCCTTGGACAGTAAAAATGACCTCCAACCTTTAATGGCTGAAGGTCATTTTTTAATACCTTAACTATTCAAAAAATCCATAATCTTCTTGCGTACTTCATCCTCAGTAGGAATAACCGTAGCAATCTTTTTAGAAACCTCTTCCAGCGCACTATTAAACCTGTTAAAGGTTTGCTCCGCAGTCTCCCCAACCTCTTCTAGCTTTTGCGCAACCAAAGGCTTTTGGGACTCTAAGAAAAGGTCGATTTCCTTTTCATGTGCTTCCCACAAATCTCCAGCCTTATCCATAGGCTCAGCAAGATAGGTCTTCAAAAGCTCTTCGATGAGCTCTGCCTGACGGCTAGTGGAAAGTCCTGTTCTGCACCACATAGCAAAATGCTCGCAATTGTTGGAGGTCAGCTTATAGTTGGTCTCCCCAATTCTTCTCACTGCCCTCTGCAAGGTTTCCTCCAAAGTATACAGGTCTACACGTTCCAAAGTCTTCCAACGATCATCATTAAAACGCAAAACAAAGAAACGTCTAGTCGCCTTACCCATAAATTGACCCAAAAACTCACTAAAGGGGGCCTCGTGAATGGAGCATTCCTGAGCATCCGCAACGTTTTCAGAGACAATGTCCGTTACAGTCTTGAGTTTTTCTACAATCTCTGCAACAGCTGCAGGCATATCGGAGCGAGTAATCTTGTACTCGTAGTTCCAGGCATTCTTCAAGGCAGCCTTGCAGCTCTTGGCATCCCAACCTGCGAAGCTGTCATCACCATCCCAATCCTTGGGCGCATAATGAATTACCTTGCCATCTCCAGCATATACACCATAATGTACATAGGGACAGATTACATACAAGCGCTCTACGCCGATGATGTCCCCAGGGGTTAAGCCGCCCAGGTCATCCCCACTATAAAAAACGCGTTGTACCAATTGTCCATAATGGTATTCTGCATGTTCCAAACCATTATTTAATCTAACAATATTCAAAAGTCCATCCTCCGTATAAGATACTAAAGAAAAAGCCTTCATATTCAAAATATCACTCAATGATTATACCATAAAGTGAAGAAAAATCTATGATAAATTTTCGGGTTAGTATATAATATTACCCAACAAAAAGCTGGAGTTAAAAATGAAATATAAAAAAATTGTTCAAGGTAAATTTTTAAAACGCATTAATAGATTTGTTGCCCATGTGGAAATAGATGGCGAATTCCATGTAGTGCATGTGAAGAACACTGGTCGCTGCAAGGAGCTTTTGACGGATAATGCAACGGTGTATTTGGAAGAAAGCGATAATCCCAATCGCAAAACCCAGTATGACCTTGTGGCGGTCGAAAAGGGAAAGCTGCTCATCAACATGGATTCCCAGGCTCCCAACAAGGTGGTTGGCGAATGGCTCGAGAAGCACTGCCCCTGGGGAGAAGCCAAGCGCATTAAGCCAGAATACACCCACGGTGATTCCCGTTTTGATTTCTATATCGAAACCCAAGAGCAAAAAATTCTCCTAGAGGTTAAGGGCGTCACCCTGGAAAGAGATGGCGTGGTGCTTTTCCCGGATGCTCCCACGGAGAGGGGCATCAAGCACCTATATGGACTGATTAATGCCAAAAAAGAAGGCTATCTAACCGCAGTCTTTTTCGTAATTCAAATGCAAGGCGTAAAATACTTCACGCCCAATAGAGAAACTCACCCAAAATTTGCAGAAGCTCTTGTAGAAGCAGCAAAGGCTGGCGTAGAAATTCTTGCCTATGACTGCAAGGTTTGGGAGGATGGCTTTGAAATCAACAACAAAGTAGATATATGCTTATAAAGAACAAATCCCGCGCACGGAAATCATCCATACGCGGGATTTAAATTTGTAAACTTAATCGATAAACTTAAAAACGTTCAGCCCAACCTCTTCATCAAAGCGACGGTCAACTTCGCCATCAATTACACGAATAACCATCTCACAAGTAGCACTAACGCGTGCTTCATTTAGATGTCCACCAAATACTTTGCCGTTTTCATCACCTGCACTTAAATGCAAATGACAATAATATTCTCCGTTCATTGTGCTAATTGTTCCGGTAAGAGAAACAATTTCAAACCAACCAGCAAAAGAATTGGCATAATATTTCTTTTCATCTACTTTGTAGACACCAACAGTAAATTTATCAATGGCACCTAGTGCAGACACACTAGCCAGTTTGATATTTTCTGCTAAAGCAATCTTTTTTACTTCTGCATGAATCTCTTCGTTCTTGTCTAAACGAGCAATAACTGTATCTTTAAATCTTCTATATTCCATTATAGCCTCTATTTTTATTTAACCCAGGTTACAGGGTTGCCAGTTCTTTCTGCAACCTTTTGAAT
>JAKSOJ010000218.1 GCA_024405645.1 Phascolarctobacterium sp.
TTTTTGACTAATTAACAGAATGTGTATGCATGAGAGTAACCATGAGAGTAACGACATATGCAAACATTATAAATATTGAAAAAATTAGATATCTAAAAGAAAAAAAGACCAAAGAAAAAGTCCCTGAAAAATTTATTTTCAGGAACTTTTTATAAGCGTCAAATCTATCGCGTAACAAAATAGCTCTATGGTTTGGAAGTTTAACTTCGACCACAGAGCATTTTTATTTTAGAAAACTAGGTTTACTTAACGATTAATACAGGAATGCTGGATAACTGAGCAACTTTTTCACTTACGCTACCCAACAGAGCATGTTTAAAGCCGGACAGGCCACGAGAACCGATAACAATGCAGTCACAGCCAGTTTCTTTAGCGGTTTCCACGATAGTATCAGGCGGATAACCAAATTTGCTATAGGATTCAACTTTACCAGTTGCTTTCTGAGCTTTTATAGTAGCCATCTCAAGAATGTGAGCAGCCATCTTCTTTTCTTCTACCATCTTATCATCACTGGATCTGAGGTCAGGGTCTACGCTCCAGCCTTGAACACTATAAGCGGATAAAACAGTTGTAACTACGAGGTCTGCATTTAAACTGTTAGCAAGATTTATACCGATGTCTAAAGCATCAAAGGAACTAACACTACCATCAACAGGAATTAAAATCTTCTTAAACATAAATCTCCCTCCTAACAAAAACAAAAAGATTTCGATTGGCCGTCATTGGCTATCAAAATCTTGGTTACAGTTTAGCACCACTTATATAGGTTTGCAAGTAAAAAATGTAAATTAGATATATTTAGTGTTTTGCCTTGAATTTACAGTTAATAATTGTAACTTTCTAAACATATTGTGAAGCATAGTGTAATTTAGTGAAAAACTTGACAACTTTCGCTATTGCATCTAACATAGAATAAGAATTATACAAGTTTAGTTTTATATGCGTTTGGAGGCACTTTATGGGTAGAACACTCATTTCTTTAGGAATAATGCTCGTTATTGTAGGCGTAATCATACAATTTGGTGGAAAATTTTTAGACTTTGGCAATTTGCCAGGAGATTTTAAATGGTCCAATGGCAATAGTAGCTTTTACTTCCCACTCGCTAGCTGTATCATTATCAGCATCATTCTGAATATTATCATGAGCTTCTTCAGATAAGGGCAAAGATAATTCTAAACCTTCAGGGTTTTCCTTGAAGGTTTTTCTCTTTTGTCTAGAAAAAAACATCAAATTATCATATAATTAATTAGTTAGAGAATTTTTATTTGAGATAGAAAGGAGCAAGATTATGGCTGATAAATTTTTACTCATAGACGGTTCAAGCCTCATCCATAGGGCATTTTTTGCATTACCACCTCTGGTAACCAAACAAGGCGTAAATACCGGCGCAGTTTATGGCTTATGTAATATGCTCTTGAAATTAATAGAAGAAGTAGAACCTAAATATATGGCGGTTGCCTTCGATAAATCTCGTAAAACCTTCCGTACTCGTATGTATGCGGACTACAAAGGACAAAGAAAGCCCACTCCACCAGAGCTTGGGGAACAATTTCCTCTGTCCATGAAGGTTTTGGATGCTATTGGTATTAAAAATCTAGAACTTGACGATTACGAGGCTGATGACATTATCGGTACGTTTGCCAAGCATGCTCCCGAGGATGTAGAAGTCATCATCGTAACAGGGGACAAGGATGAACTGCAATTAGTTGATAAACGCACCAAGGTTTATTACACCAAGCGTGGTATCACCGACATTCAAATTTACGACGAAAACGAATTTTCTGAAGTTTATGAAGGTCTTGTGCCCAAACAATTAATTGAATTGAAGGGATTGATGGGAGATACTAGCGACAATATTCCTGGCGTGCCCGGCGTTGGTCCGAAAACAGCTCTGAAATTAATCAAAGAATACGGCAATGTCGAGACCGTTTTGGAAAATATTGATAAGGTTGCGGGCAAAAGCTTAAAGCAAAAGCTAGAGGATAACAAAGAATCCGCTCTGCTCTCTAAAAAGCTTGCTACAATCTATTTGGAAGCTCCTGTTGATTTAAACATTGCGACCTACGCTTTGAATGGAATTAAGGATGAAGCTCAGCCCTTGATGAAAGAGCTGGAATTCCGCAATATGTACGACCGCTTTGCGGCAATTATGGGTGGAAGCGAAGGAAGCTTCGACTTGTTTGGTGAATTGGTAGAAACCATCGAGACCCCTGTGGAAGAGCTTGTATGCTTGGAACAAGGTCAAGAATTCTTTGCCAAAATCAAAGCGTCCAACAAAATTGTTCCCTTTGCGGTTAAAACTGCAGGAACTATTCCTGAACTCTATTTTGATCGCGCAGAACTGCTTTTTGAGGACAAAATTTACACCAT
>JAKSOJ010000219.1 GCA_024405645.1 Phascolarctobacterium sp.
TCAATCAACAGCCAGTCGTACATTGGGTAATCAATCTCATTACCACAGTAGGAACAAGCTTTGCCTTCATACAAGCTATAGGAACCACCACAGCATGCACATTGAATCTTGCTAGGCTCAAAGATGTTTTTAGTCTTGTTATCCTTGTGCTTAACAAAGGACATAGTCACTTTTTCTTTGCTCCATTGCGCAGTATCTCCTGCCCTATCGTAACGCAGCACCATAACGGACATAACCACGTCCGTTAAGATATAGAGGTCGCTCTTTTCAAAGTTCTTGGTCTTGATTTCCTGAATGTCTATATCGATAACATTCTTAAACTTTTCATAGAAGGGCGCTATATCAAAATCCTCGTCAGCAAAGCTGCGCAGAGCAACTACGCTCTCTGCAAAAACAATGGAATATAGCTTATTACGCATGCTATTGTAGAAAGCAGTAGGAGAAAACAACGGGTCCACCTTTGACATACGAAGCTTCAACACCTGGTCGTATTCCTTCTGTTGGCTTTCATAAGACAAAGCAGCACCAATATTAATTTTTCCTTGCAGCTTATCAAATGTAGATTGTCCAATTTGCTTTTGAGAATAGCCTGCAACCCTCAAAGAAAGATCTTGAATCTTGAACTGTGTATTGCAGTATGGACAACCATGCAACAGTTCTTCCCTCTTTGCATAGTTACCGCAGTTTGGACAGCCAACCAAGCCTTCTTGATTATATTTGGACCCAGCCAAAAGAAAATGACAGATTCTCCAATCATCATCTTGATAAACAATATGACCGGACCTTGCATAGGTTCTCTTAAGCTTAATACCCTCATTAGCTTCTGCAACATCATATTGAGAAGAAGAATAGCGATTGACTTCCATCTTCGTAGTTGCTGCACTAATATCAGAAGAAACATCAGTTGCCATAGTAATGCTAAAGTTGTCCAAACGTTTCTTTTGTGCCCTCAAACTAAAGCTTAAATCTTGTGTGATATGTTCTATAGCCTTATTGCCAGCAAAATATCCATTCAGCTCGGTTTTAAAATAATTAACCATTTTGGAAACTTCTTCGTCATAGGCAACAGACATAGAAACTCCTTGAGCATCTTGGGCTACAGTATTCTTGGCCTTGGACTTTCTAATCATGGGGTTGTTTATGATGAGTTTAACATCTACGCCAGTCATCACAATCCAAACCATATCCTGCTCATAGGCTTCCGTAACAGAAACTAATTCGTCCTTGGAAAAGAAACCTCCATCACTATGAATCTGATAAATTTCCTTTACTTGGGCGATAGCACTGGAAATACCCAGCTTATTATTGATGGAATATTCGATTTCTAGCAGGTCTCCCAGCTTTAAACAGCCTTCCTTAACCTCTACGTTCAGTTTAGCTAATTGGCCCTCTTAAACTGCTTTGTACTGTTTCAGATGAACGTCATCTTTTTTATTACGAGCGACTGCCGTTTTCTCTAAATACTCTTTCTTGTGTTGCTCATATTCTTTTGCGGGATCTTTTTTATCGAAAAACCACATATTAACCTACCGAATCCAAAGACCAGGCAATCTTATGTTGGCCACCATTGCTAACAATAATATCGTGACCATCACTGGTTACCATGTAAGTACCCATGGGCATACCATTTTCTTCATAAGCTTCAATTACAGTACCATTGTTGAAATCGGGACGACCTTCTCTATCCATAACCTTTTTATAAACTTCATAGTAAGCACCAGTGCAAGGATGAGTTACATATTTGTATTTATGTTTCCAGGGTTGCAACATGATGTCAGAGCTTTGGTTAGCATGCAATTCTAAGAAATAAACAGCAGCATCTTGGCTCATATTAACTTGAGTAGTTTCCAGATTATATTCGCCAGTAATATCTTGCTTCAAAGATCTGCCATCTTCCTTCAGTACGAAGGTATCATCAGAACGACGAACAACCTCATAACCAGCACCAACGCCTGTATCACGTTTTACATATTCTAAATCTCCATTTGTGGAATATTTACGTTCTACTGCTTGTTGGACAACAAAATAATGTCTATTACCAGATTGGCCTTTTGTAAGATTACCAATAAAACGATTGTAGATCATACTGCCGTCCATGCCGCTTTCAGTAGCAATAACAAATTCAGCCCAGGAATTTTCCTCACTATTGTCACCATTCATCCATGCGCTAAAACGAGCATTTGCATAATTCACAGAACGAGTGTAACCACCCTTATAAGCATCTAAGCCAGCAGCCTCAGCATAACCAACTGCAGCATAGCCCAGGCAACCAAGGGTCAAAGCACCAACCAACATGTATTTTTTAACTTT
>JAKSOJ010000022.1 GCA_024405645.1 Phascolarctobacterium sp.
TTCGGAACACCGAAGTTTTATTTAGCGATTTTTGTAACTGTTTTGGCTTTCGGTATTCCCCTTGTATGGTGGCGTATGAAGGGAAGCCATAAAGAATTGTCTGAGCTCGTTGTGAGCAAAGGAGACGCAAACCATGAAGAATAAAGAAGTTGAACTCAAAGTATTAATTTCTCGTCAAGATTTACGCAAGCTTCTTAATGCCAATTTCATGAAGGAGGCAATCGTTGAGAACTCTAAAGCTAAGCATAATTTAATCTCCTCCTATTACGACACAGAAGATCTCTATTTTAAGAAAAATGGCATTGCTTATCGCGTGCGCGACAAAGGCGATGGTACCTTTGAGGCCACTGTTAAAACAGGTAAGAAGAATCAAGGTGGCGTAACCGAAAGAATCGAAAT
Organism: Phascolarctobacterium sp.; assembly: GCA_024405645.1. Classification (GTDB taxonomy): domain Bacteria; phylum Bacillota; class Negativicutes; order Acidaminococcales; family Acidaminococcaceae; genus Phascolarctobacterium_A. Next base: position 400 of record JAKSOJ010000022.1, read on the forward strand.
TAACATTCCGTTGGAAAAGGACGAAGCAGTTCTTGAGGGCTTCGGACCCTTGGGATTGGGCTACGAATTAACTGAGCTTGCTCCTGATGGGGTGACTAGACTTTTCACTGTTGATGTTGAACGCACTACCTACGATTTGGAATTCGAAGGCTCTACCTTTGAACTGGCAATTGATAAGGGTAAAATTACTTCTGAACTGACCAAAAATAAAGATAAGATCGATGAAATCGAAATCGAAATCAAGGAAGGTTCTGTGAAGAAGCTCCTGAAATTGGCAGCTCTCATCGCTAAGACTGTGCCTATTTTCATCGAGCCCCGTAGCAAATTTGCTCGCGGACTAGTACTCATTGGGGAAGATGCTACATATCCAGTAGTGAAGAGAAAAATGGAAGCAGCACCTATTCGCACAGAGCTTTTGGAGAGCTTTACAGCCCGTGGCAATGCAGCACTTGCTGCCCAAAGCATCGTTATGAATAACAATCTGTCCGATGATGATATCAAAGAATTAGCGAAACAAACAGAATTCATGCTCTCCCATATGCTTATGGCATCTGAACTGGATAGCAAGGGACTTTTTGAAGAATATATCGACATGGTTAGGGAAATTCTCCATGTAATCTATCGCGTGTTGGATTTACGCAACATGTTAGCTCTGTGGCGTACCGTGGATACTCAAGGCAAGGCTTTCTCCAAGACTACTATGTCCATCACCCTGCAGGATAATATTTCCAAGGCAGAAGAAGTTCTTTTGGAGCATTTGAATCTTGGTAAATTGACTGCTATCTTCTATGGCGTACAAGCTGCTTTAACTGCTAGCGAATGGGATAACGAAGAATACATGGAAGCAACTTCTGTGACCCGTGCGGTTTTGAAAAAATGGCAAGATGCACTGGATATCGAAAATCGTCCTGAGGATGCCATTGTTTTGGCAGACAATATTATGTATCTTGCTCGTAATATTGATGCAAAATATGCAGAAAAACTTGCGAATAATCTTAAAAAGAAACGCAGCTCCTTGGCTGCCAAGGCTTTGGCAAAACGTTTGGAGCAAGAGCTTATCCGTATGCTGCAATTAACCAACAGCAAATATATTTACAGGGATGCAGGGGTGCTTTTGGGAATGCTCATTGCAAAGAAGAAATAAATGCTGAATTAGCATTGCTATAAATTGATAAAATAGAGCAAAGATGATGAAAATAAACGTTGTTGAACGTACAAAAGAACAAAAAAATATAGATTTCGATACAACTCCCTATGGCTTAGAGAAGGCGAAGGCTGTGCAAGCTTTCCATGCTAGCTTTCCAGAATACTGCGAAACTCCCTTGGTTGAACTCAAGGGCTTGGCCAAGGCTCTAGGAGTAAAAGCTATTTATGTTAAGGACGAAAGTTATCGTTTTGGATTAAACGCTTTCAAGGTTTTGGGTGGCAGCTATTCTATTGGCTCTTATTTGGCTCGTAAAAATGGCTTGGACGACAATAAGCTGACCTATGATCTTTTACAAACCTTGGCTGCGAATGGTAAGCAGGAGACCTTTGTTACTGCGACAGATGGCAATCACGGCAGGGGAGTGGCTTGGACCTGTAACCGTCTTAAGCAAAAGGCAGTGGTCCTCATGCCCCATGGAAGTTCTCTTGAACGTCTTACCAATATTCAAAAATTGGGGGCTGACGCTAGCATTACTGATTTAAATTATGACGATGCAGTTCGTCTTGCTTATAAATACAGCCAGGAAAATGGTTGGGTAATGGTGCAGGATACCGCTTGGGAAGGCTACGAAATTATTCCCAAAACCATCATGCAAGGCTATACGACTATGGCCTATGAAGCTGTAAAGCAATTGGGTAACGTAGAGCCTACACATGTTTTCCTGCAAGCCGGAGTAGGTGCTATGAGTGGTGGTGTAACGGGGCTTTTAGCAGATTACTATAAAGAAAAAATGCCCGTACTCACTATTGTTGAGCCGGACAAAGCGGATTGTCTTTACCAAACAGCTTTGGCAGATGATGGAAAGCTGCATTTTGTAGGTGGTAAGCTTGACTCCATCATGGCAGGCCTATGCTGTGGTGAGCCTTGTACTCTAGGCTGGGAAGTACTTTCAAACTTCGCAGACTTTTTCGTGAGCATGCCAGACGAAATTGCTGCTGAAGGTATGCGACTTTTAGCGAGCCAAACAGATGGGGATGCACAAGTCGTATCCGGAGAAAGTGGAGCTGCTGGAGCAGGTTTGGCGCTTTCTGTTTTAAAGTATCAGGAACTGGCTTGGCTTAAAGAAAAACTGGGACTAAACGAAGACTCCGTACTGCTCTTCTTTTCCACAGAAGGGGATACGGACCAAGAAAATTATAAGCGAATCGTGAAAGAAAATGCATGGAGTGTGAACCTCAGTGAATAGAAAAATCAAACGATATCTAGGCATAGGCTTTTGCGTGCTTGCTGCTTTAGGCATTTATGTCAAACAGGATTATGATAAATTCTGCAAATCTGGTGGCTTTGTCTTGGAATATCATGGGGTTGGCTTTGAGCCTTGGGGCAAGGAGCTTGTCATGAAGCCAGAGGTATTTGAGAGTCATCTCAAGCATCTTCAAAGCTTGGGCTATACTATGGTCACCGTTAAGGAACTGATGAGCGACATTCGCCAAGGTAAGGATGTTTCCAAGAAAATTGCTCTCAGCTTTGACGACGGTTACAAAAATAATCACGACTACGCTTTGCCTCTTATGAAAAAATACAATGCGAAGGGAACATTCCATGTCATCAACAACCGCATTGGTGTTTCCAAAATGTATATGAACGAGGCTGATATTAATAATATGCTGGCTGCTGGCATGGAGATTGGCTCCCATACCTTTAGCCATAATCCCTTGGGGGACATAGATAAAATTTACTACGATTGGGAAACTGGGGTTTCTAAATACGATTTGGAAAAAAGATTTCCTGGACTCATCGTCGAGACCATGGCTTACCCCAATGGTAGCTATAACGCAGAAATCAAAGCCAAACTTCAACATTTTGGTTATAAGCAGGCTTTGACAGGTAGCCTTTATTTAGTTGATAAATCTATGGCGGACAAGAACCCCATGGAAACTGCTCGTGTAATTATCGAGGATGATGGTACTAAACCAGGTAGATTTCCTTGGTTGATTCAAAGAGCGTATAAAAAATCTTATTTGCGTGCCCGCGGCATTGATGTGGGGGATTAGGAGAAGAAAATGAGACTTTACACTGCAGAAATTAACAATAAAGAAGAAATTCTCGTTGCTTTTTATGATGATGGCTGTGCCTATATCATGAGCAAATTAGCTAAGCTTTCTAGCGAATTGGATTTCGTAGACATGAACGACCTCATTGAGAAAATGGCTGCTGAAAAGGAAGCAATTTTGAAGGCTGTTGCTAAAAACGTAGATAGCCTTTCCGGTGCAGAGGTTAAACTTGACGAAGTAAAGCTTCTTGCTCCCATCGTTCGTCCCCGTCAAGACGTTATTTGCTTGGGCATTAACTATCGCGACCATCAAGCAGAAGCTAGCCGTTTTAGCAAGGAAAGCTTTGATGTTAAGAAGGACGATGCTATTTATTTTGGCAAACGCGTAAATCGCGCAACCGCTCCTGGCGAAGCAATTCCTTCCTACGAAGGTTATGTTGATAGCTTGGACTATGAATCCGAACTTGGCGTAATCATTGGCAAGGCTGCTAAAAATGTTAGCGTAGAAAATGCTTTGGACTATGTTTTTGGTTACACCATTGTTAACGATGTTAGTGCTAGAAACGTACAAAGAAGACATCAACAATGGTATCTGGGAAAGAGCTTGGACGGCTTCACTCCCATTGGTCCCTGCATCGTTACTGCAGATGGCATTGCGGATGTTCAAGCATTGGATATTAAGAGCTTTGTTAATGGCGAACTTCGTCAAAATTCTAATACTCGCTATATGATTACCACTGTTGCAGAAGCAATTGCAGACCTGTCCCAAGGCATGACTTTACTGCCTGGCACTATTATCGCAACCGGTACTCCTGCCGGCGTTGGTATGGGCATGCAACCGCCTTGCTGGATGAAAAAGGGCGACGTAGTTGTTTGTGAAATCGAAGGCATTGGCAGATTAGAAAATCCCATTGATTAATAAAAATTTTTCTTGCATAATTTTGCAGAATTAATTAAAATGTAATCAGTACATTATTAGTACGGATATAAACTGAGGAGGGTTTCCATTATGGGTAAATTTGTTATCAGCCCCACTAAAAATGGTGGCGTTAAGTTCAATCTGAAAGCTGGCAATGGCGAAGTTATCGCTACTTCCCAAGTATACAAAGCAGAAAAATACTGCCGTCAAGGTATCGCTAGCGTTATGAAAAATGCTCCTATCGCTGAAATCGAAGACCAAACTGTTGAAGGCTTCGAAAAAATCAAACATCCTAAATTCGAAGTTTACAAAGATAAAAGAGGCGAAATTCGTTTCCGCCTGAAAGCTACCAACGGTCAAATCATCGCTACTGGCGAAGGCTACAAAGCTATGGCTGGCTGCAAGAATGGCATTGCTTCCATTAAGAAAAATGTAGTTGATGCTAAAATCGTTGTAGAAGAAGCAAAGGCTGCTGAAGAAGAATAAGATAAGCTTATAAATAAATCCCTGGGCTAGTTTAGCTCAGGGATTTTTTGTGTCTATTTATTCTTTATCTAAATCAACGATAATATATTTATCATTGCCCATTCCCAACTCTTTCATATAAGAAAGTTGGCGCAGACCATGACGGGAAGTCATACGCTCAACTAAATCTGCTTTATCCTTCTCAGGCAAACCAAATACAGCATCTACAGAGGCTTGATCCACTGCTAAAATATCTGTAGAAGCAAAAATGCCAATGTCCGGAGTGACAACCGGAGCTGCGTTTACGCCTTCACAATCGCAGGAAACAGACATATTGCGCAAGATATTAATATAAGCGATATTTTTGCCGAAATGATCTACTGTAGCTTTAGAAGATTCTGTCATACGCTCCATAAATGCATCTTTGGAAACCTGCCATTGCTTGTCGGTCAAGCCCCATTCTTCCTTGTTATCTCCAGTATGAATCATAGCCTTGCCAATACGTCCGTCAGCACAGCCGATACCGATATTCTTATTGGAACCACCAAAGCCGCCCATAACATGACCTTTGAAGTGAGTCAGAACAAGCATGGAATCATAATTAACGATATGGCCACCCATGGACATTTCCTTAAAATGCTTACCGCCTTTAACTGGTAGCATTACAGTTCCTTCTTCGTCCAAAATATCTACAGGACAGAAGGTCCAACCGTTAACCTTTAAGGTTTCACGATGAGCTTCGGTAGTATAGCGATCGCTAGGGTAATAATAGGTGTTAGTTTCGACTATATTGCTGTTTGGTATAGTTGCTTGCAGATCCTTAACCCAAGGACGAGGGATAATGTTCGGACCATTCTTTTCGCCAGTATGCAATTTAATAGCAACCTTGCCAACCATATCTTGATTAACTTTAGCATAGATTTTTTGTAATCCCGCAGAGCTCAAATCTCTAGTGAAATATACAACAGATTTATTTTCAATTTCAGTTGCACCAGCAGCGCCAGCTATGCAAGAACCTAACAGTGTCATGATTATCAAATTCCTTAATTTCATAAAATCACCCCTATAAGAATTAATGCAACAATCTTAATTTAGATGTTATGATAATTGTAACACCTAGAGTTAACTCCAAGTCAACAATTTTTTACTATTGACTTGGAGTTAGGTCCATGTTATAAAATATTCTCATAATATATGGGGGAGGCTTACCATGACAATAAAAGAAGTATGCGAACAATTTAATATTTCGGCTGATACCATCAGATATTATGAACGCGTTGGTGTAATTCCACCTATTAACAGAAACGCTAGCGGAATTCGCCAATTCACAGAAGAAAACATTAACTGGATCCAGACCATGACCTGTTTCCGTGGCGCAGGAATGCCTATTGATATGTTGGTAGAATATAGAAAACTTTTCGAAATGGGCGATGAAACAATTTCTGCTAGATGCGAATTATTAAAAGAAGCACGTAAAAACATTGTCGAAGAAATGCAAAGCTACCAAAAAGCACTCGATAAGCTCAATTATAAGATTGAACGCTATGAGGAAGCTTGCGTAACTGGTCAACTCATTTGGACAGAAACTAAATAATTGTGAAAGTGATAGAAGTGGTAACATTTCCATTAGCATTACACAAAAATTAGAGCTGTACTCGAAAGTACAGCTCTTTTTATGCTTATATTTTTATTTCAACAATGCAGCAAAATCGGCATTAAGTTTCTTTTCAGCTCTGTCAATCTTGGCTTGGGCACTCTCTGTCCAGCTCTTAGATTCGTCTAAATCTTTGCGAGCTTTTGCAAACATGATTTTCATCTCTGCTGCTTGTGGTCCACCCTTAACCTTGCGATTTTGGACAATAGCAACAGGGTTAAGTGCAGCCTTAAAATCTTCTTCACTCATGGGAAGAACTTTAGGAATATTTGCATCCTCAGCAGAAAGCTTAGCATATACCTTTTGTGCATCAGCATAAGAAAAATCATTCGGGGTTATATTGTTGCTACGTGCATAGGTAACTATTTCGGAAGCAAAATGATGACCTGTACGGAAAGGCAAATTATACTTGCTCATTAGCACGTCAGCAATCTCTTGAGAACAAGTCCAGTCAAGATTAAGCTCTTCTAGTGCTCTTTCTGGATTAATTTTGAGTGCCTTTAAAATGCGGTCAAAAAGAAGAACTGCTGCTCTAGTGTTTTTCAGCATTTCGTCCGTACCACGAAGACGACCATCAGCCATACCAGCAGGAATATTGTGTGCGCGGAACGCTGCCCCAGTTGCTAAGCCTAAAATAGTGCCACATTGAGTACGGCAGCTGTTGAGAATACCAGGATTGCGTTTTTGAGGCATAGCGCTTGAAACATAAGTGTTTCCATTGCCTTCTTCCAGCAAAATCCAAGGACGGGGTTGAGCGTATTGTTGCATTATTTCTTCAATAATACTAGTCAAATGGATTGCAATACCACTGGTAATTCCACCAATTTCAATAGGAGCTTCCTGTGGGTATACTTGTCCGGCATCATAAGTGTTATAGGCGATCTGGTCAAAGCCCAAATAACTAGCCATACGGTCTCTGTTTAGAGGCCAACCAGTACCGTTCAGCACACATGCTCCCATAGGAGAACGATTGATTCTGCTATAACAGTCTCTTAAGCGTTGGCTATCTCTAGCAAAAGCATCGGCATACGCTAGCAGGTAGTGTCCTAAACTATTAGGTTGAGCTGCTACACCATTGGTATAATTCGGAATAATAGTTGCCTCATTTTTAGCAGCTAATTCAATCAAGGTTCCACGCATTTGTTCCAATGCTTGTGCTAATTTTAGGAGTTCTTCGCGTTGCATTACCAGGCTCACTGTTGTAAGCATATCTTGAGAAGATCTTCCTGCATGTAATTTAGTAATTTCTGGACCAGCTACGTCAATAAGCAGTGGCTCAAATGTAATAACAACTCGAGGTCTTTTGCCACCGGGCTTGTCACCATTATCCAAAACAGTTTGGATGCCTTTAGCAAAGTTTTTGCCCTGCTCAAGAGTCAACAAACCTTCAGAAGTATTGATGACATCAGTAGCCTTGTTAATTTGACCGAGCCAGTAAAAATTATCCCTAACAGGTGTCTTCTCAGCTGCTTCAACGATGATATCGGGGAAATATCCTCCACCACTTACACCAAGCATGCACAAAAATGGCAACACAAATTTTAATTTATTAAGTTTCATGAGATACCTCCAAAAATTCTTTTTTGTAATTTTAGTAGTGCAAAAGTTTTTGTGATAGATTAGCAAAATCTTTCCTGTAGTCCCTCTATAAACCGATTGGCAATGGGAGTAAGGATTTGTCCCTTTTTCCATATAATATATATTTTGGTTTCTAGTAGGGGGGATAATGGTCTAAACACAAGTCCTGTCTCTGGACTAGTATTGCACAGCTTATCGTAGGTTAAAAGATAGCCCAAGCCTTCTTTTACAAAAACGGAAGCGTTGTAGTGTAATCTAAAGGAGCCTTCTAAATTGAGCTGCTCGATACCTTTGCCGCACCATTGGGGTAGATCAAAACGCCAACCTTGTCCAGAGCAAAAGAGTGGTAGGCCAATCAAATCTTCAAAAGCAATGTTTTCTTTGGTTGCTAATGGGCAGTCACCTGGCATAACAAGCCCCCATATATCTCCTTCAGGTAATTCTAGAACATTATAATTGTCATAATCAGGTGCTTCAACAATCAGAGCAAAGTCCAAAATACCAGCATTTAGTTTTTCCTCTACCTGTTCCGTATCACCGCTAGTAATGTGGTAGTGGAAATTTGGATAGTTGACTTTAAATTCTTTTATATAGTTGGCTAAATAGCGGATTTGGTAGGTTTCTGCACAGCCAAAATAGATATTACCGCCAGTAATATCATTTAAGGAAGCAAATTCAGTGCTGATTTTGTCTGTTAATAAAAGAACGTCAGCTGCACGCTTACGTAAAAGCATACCTTCCTCGGTTAAGCTGATAGAGAAACTGTGACGTTGGAAAAGCTTTTTTCCCAACTCTTCCTCTAGCATCTGCATTTGCTTAGATAGGGTAGACTGTGAAACATGCAAAAGCGCAGCGGCCCTAGTCATGTTTTCTTCTCTTGCTATAGCCATAAAATAGCGTAAGGTTCGAATCTCCATAATTTAACTCCTAAGCTTGAGATGAGTATAGTTTATTATACCATAGCAAGTTCTTTTTTTATAGCATGATATGAATAAAATTCATAACTGAAATTAAAAACAACTATTAGCGAAAAACAACTAAAGGCTTTAAAATTATTTTCAGAAAGGAGTTTTGTTCATGACAAACATAGAGATGGAGAAAGATAAAGTTTTATATTTGTTTCAGGAACTGATGCTGGAGCAAAAGGAAAATGATATGCTCAATCAATATCTTGAAGATGCAAACTACGAATTAGCAGTCATGTTGCTAAGAAAAAAACGTGTTGCTATGATGGAAAGACTCCATAAAAGCCAAAAGGCTATTGACGATTTAGATTTATTAGTTTATCAGATTAAGAAACTTGAAACTGAAAGGACGGAAAGAAAATGAAAAAGACTATGAGAATTTTGACTACTGCATTACTGCTGACCGCTGGCTTTGCTACCAGTGCCTTTGCAGAAAGAGTTGGCATTCCCAACAACACTCCTGTGGGTTCCAAAATTAAGGTGGAAAAATTAAAATTAGAAAATGTTTGGGACAAAACATTCAAGAAAAGCGAAAAGGTTGACCATAAAAAAGTGACTTTCGTAAACCGTTATGGCATTACCTTAGCAGCTGATATGTATATTCCTAAAAACGCTCAAGGAAAACTGGCAGCAATTGCTGTAAGTGGTCCTTTTGGTGCAGTAAAGGAACAATGCTCCGGTCTTTACGCTCAAGAAATGGCAGAACGCGGCTATTTAACTATTGCTTTCGATCCTTCCTTTACCGGAGAAAGTGGTGGACAACCTAGATATGTGCAATCTCCTGACATCAATACCGAAGATTTTAGCGCAGCGGTAGATTTTCTGTCCACACAAGATAATGTAGATGCTAATAAAGTTGGTATTATTGGTATTTGTGGTTGGGGAGGTTTGGCTGTTAATGCTGCAGCTGCAGACCCGCGTATTAAAGCTACTACTGCTGTTACCATGTATGATATGAGCCGCGTTAACGCAAATGGCTATTTTGACTCTATGGATGCAAATGCTCGTTATGAAGCTCGTAAGGCAGTTAGTGCTCAACGTACTGCAGATTATAAAAATGGTTATTATAAACTGCAAGGTGGTGTACCTGATAGATTGGGCGACGATGCTCCTCAATTTGTCAAAGACTATTTTGACTATTACAAAACCGAGCGCGGCTACCATAAACGTTCTTTGAACTCTAACGGAGGACGTACTTCCACTAATCCTTATTCCTTTATGAATATGCCATTGCTTTCCTATAGCAATGAAATTCAAAACGCAGTAATGTTGGTTCATGGGGATAAGGCACATTCCTTCTATTTCAGTAAAGATGCCTATGCAAATATGATTAAAGACAATCCATATGCAGCTAACAAAGAATTTGTCATTATCCCTGGTGCTTCTCACACCGATTTGTATGACGGTGGTGAGAAAAAGGTAATTCCTTTTGATAAAATCCAAGCATTCTTTGATAAGAATATGTGATATAGTTGAATAAAGTAAGATTTTCCTTTATAATATCTTTAGTTCAAAGACAAATGTAATTTGTGTGAAAAATATTTTCTTTGTTTGTAACCAAATTAAAGGTAAGGGAGAGATGTATTATGTTTATGAAAAAATTATTGGCAGGAGCAGTTCTTGCAGCAAGCTTAGCTAGTGTAGTTGCTATCCATAGCGACGCAGAAGCTGGCAAAATCGAGGACATTCAAAAGGCAGGCGTGCTGAAAATTGGCACTACCATGGACTATGTTCCTATGTCTTACATTGACGAAAAGGGCGAACTTAAAGGTCACGACGTTGAACTTGGCAAGATTCTCGCTGCATCCTTGGGCGTTAAAGCAGAATTTGTTAAAACAACCTGGTCTACTTTGGCTGCAGATACCCAAGCCGGCAAATTTGACGTAGCAATTTCTGGCATTTCCCGTAACTTCAAACGTCAAGCAGATATGGACCTTTCCAAAGGCTACTTGAACTATAATGGTCGTACTATTCTTTGCCGCAAAGCAGATGCAAAGAAATTCACCTCTTGGGAGAAGATTGACCAACCCAACGTACGCATTATGAATAATCCTGGCGGTGGCAACGACCGCTTTGCAACTGCTAATGTTAAAAAGGCACAACGCATTATCCATACTCCTAACAACGAGATTCCTGAACTTGTTGCTACTGGTGCAGCAGATATTATGATTACCGAAGTTGTAGAAGCATTGCATTATATTAATGCAGATAAACGCTTGGCTGCTCCTCTGATTGACAAGCCGTTCACTGGTCGTAACGATTTTGGTATCCTTACTAAAAAAGGCGATCTTGATTTCATGAGATATCTTGATTTCTTTATCGAAGCAAGTGAACTGAATGGAACCATGGAAAAATTGCAAAAAGAA
>JAKSOJ010000220.1 GCA_024405645.1 Phascolarctobacterium sp.
AGTGGTCGCAAGGATATTGCTGTAGTAGGTTTTGACTATGCAAAAGAAACTGCTGATATGATTGGCTCTGATTTGAAAGCAGCATCCATCGTACAAAACCAATACAAGATGGGCTTTGAAGCAGTAAAGACTGCTGCTGAAATGACAAGCGGCACTAAACCGACTGGTCAAGTTGTAGATACCGGGGTTAAGATTATCAATGCTGAAAATCAAAAAGAATTTGAAGCAAGCTTGAAAAAATAATATATGACTTGAATCGTCGCATTGTTATCGATGCGACGATTTTTCTGTTTTGAGAGACCTTGACCTATTAGTTGAATTTTCTTATAATTTTCATAGAAAATAAAAGGAGGTTTCCTTTATGAAATATTATGATTTGGATACACCTGCACTCATTATTGATAAAGAACGCATGATGAATAATATTAAATTTATGCAAGCCTACGCAGATAAAAATAACTGTACCTTGCGTCCTCATACTAAGACTCATAAGACTCCTGCCTTAGCAAAAATACAAGAGGCCATGGGAGCTAAGGGAATTGCTGTTGCTAAAATTGGCGAAGCAGAGGTAATGGCTGAAAAAGGGCTTTTGGATATTTTTATTGCTAACGAAGTCATTGGCAAGCAAAAATTCGCACGTATTGCAGCTCTTGCTCAAAAGGGGATTGCAATTTCTTTTGGAGTAGATACGCCTATTCAAATTACTCAAGCAAACGAAGTTTTTGCTGAGGCTGGGGTAAAGGTTCCGGTTCTTATTGAAATCGAAGTTGGTGAAAATCGCAGCGGTATTATTGAAGAATCCGCTTTTTACGAACTGTTGGAAGCGATTAAAGCTGCTTCCAATGTTGAACTCAAGGGTCTTTTCTCTCATGATGGCAACACTTATAAAGCAAAAGACTTGGCAGAATGCATTAAACTTTCTTCCTATGCTCAGGAAAGAACACTGTATTTTGCTAAATTAGCAGCAGATTTTGGCATGCCCTGTGAGACTATTAGCTATGGTTCTACTCCTACCTTTATGAATGAGGTTCCTATTTTGCCAGGTATTACAGAGCTCAGACCAGGAACCTATATTCTTATGGATTGTGGTCAAGGTGCTGCTATAGGTACTTTGGATAAATGTGCTGCTACTATTTTGGCATCTGTTATTAGCAGACCAACTCCTGAACGTACTATTTTGGATGTTGGAGCGAAAGGTTTAACTAAAGAAGACCGTGATGGCGGAATCTGCCAAACTAATGGTAAGGGTACCATTTTGGAATATCCAGAAACTCATATCGAAGCAAACTATGATGAACATGCTATTATTCTAGATAAGAATTTCCATGATAACGTCGTAGTAGGGGACAAGGTGCGCGTCATCCCTAATCATATTTGCCCCGTATGTAATCTATATGAAAAAGCATATCTCATCGAAGGCGATGAAGTTGTAGATGAGTTGGATATAGCCTGCAGATTAAAACTTCAATAAGGAGTATTATATATAATGAAGAAAATTATTTTAGAATCTAAATTGGTTAATAAGGGACATTATGTTCCAGGTATGATTTCCAATGGTATGGTTTTCGTATCCGGACAATTACCAGTACATCATGAAACTGGAGCACCTATGGCAGAAACTATCGAAGAACAAACTTTGGATGCTCTTCACAACGTAGAACTAGTTCTGAAGGCTGCAGGAGTTACTAAAAATGATGTTGTACTTTGTCGTGTCTATATTCCAAGTGTTGAATATTGGGATACTGTTAATACAAAATACGGCGAATTTTTTGGCGAACATAAACCCGCTCGAGTTGTTGTTCCGACTAGAGAATTGCATAATGGCGCCATGATTGAAATCGAAGCCGTTGCTGAAATTAATAAGGACTAAGGAGTAAAAAATGAATTACGTTTGTGCAAAATGTGGTAAAACAGAATCTGCAAATACCAAAGCTGCTCATTGCGAATGCGGTGGACTTTGGAAACTGAATTTTGAACCTCCAAAATTTACTATGGAGGATATAGATAGAAACGAATGGAGTATTTTCCGTTATAGAAAATTTATGGCTTTAGATGGAGATACTTGGAAGAGCGTTTCTATGGGCGAAGGCATGACTCCTATTGTTAAATTTGACGACGATGTTTTGTTGAAAATGGATTATTTTATGCCCACACTTTCCTTTAAGGATAGAGGTGCAGCAGTTTTAGTAGCTCATGCTAAAGCAATTGGCGTTGAAAGCTGCGTGCAAGATTCCAGTGGTAACGCAGGTAATTCCGTTGCTGCTTATTGTGCTAAAGCTGGCATAAAATGTGG
>JAKSOJ010000221.1 GCA_024405645.1 Phascolarctobacterium sp.
TAGAATTATAGATTTGAAGGTTTGATTAATATGTCATTAGATAGAATTAAAAATTTCATTAAGCAGGAGATAGTTCTTTGTGCAGCTGTACTTCTTGCCATAGTGTCTTCGTTTTTTCAAAGACCAACTTTGGCTTCCATCGACTTTGGAGTGCTTTCTGTTCTTCTTGCATTAATGCTGGTTGTTGCTGGACTCAAAAGTATTCGTTTTCTCGATTGGGCTGCCGTAGAGTTTCTCAATAAATGTACTAGTCTGCGCCAGGTTAATAGTGCGCTAATCCTCATCACATACATTTCTTCTATGTTTGTAACTAACGATGTGGCGCTCATAACCTTTGTGCCTTTGACATTGGTAATCAGAAAAAGGCTCCAGGTTGACATGGTTCGTACCATAGTCCTGCAAACAATGGCTGCAAATCTTGGCAGTATGGTAACTCCTCCAGGCAATCCTCAAAACCTTTTTCTCTATTCCCATTTCCATTATTCAGCCCTTAAGTTCTTTATGGTTATGGCAGGTCCTACCTTGCTTGCGGCTCTCTTTTTGGCAGTGCTGTGCTACAGAGGTCGCAATAAAAAGCTGACTTTGACTCTGGATCCAATGGAAAAGCCTGACCAAAAGCTGACTTATCTTTATATCGGTTTATTACTTTTGAATATTGGTGCAGTTTTGCATTTTGTAGATAAATATATTGCCCTTGCTATTACTGTTGCAATCTTGTTATTCATTAACAGAGCTTTGTTTAAGGCGGTAGATTATAGCCTTCTTGTGACCTTCGTTGGCTTTTTCGTGTTCATTGGCAATATCAGCCAAACTGCTTTCGTTGATTATCTCAGAACCAATGTTCTGGGTTCTGCATTGGGCACTTATCTTGCAGGTCTTGTGCTGAGCCAGTTTATTAGTAATGTTCCTGCTGCTATGCTTTTAGCAGGTCTTACGGACGCGGCCGATGCATTGCTTTTGGGTGTAAATATTGGGGGATTGGGGACCTTGATCGCAAGCATGGCTTCTGTAATCTCCTATAAGATTTATACTGCTGAGCACCCCTATCAAGCAGAAGTATTCCTGAAAACCTTCACTGTTTATAATATTGCTGGATTGATTTTGATTGGGTTGCCAGTAGCTATTTTCTTTTATATGGGTTAAACGCGAGATATTTGGTTTATGCTTCGTTGTCGTCAGTTTTGTGACTGGTCTGTACCAAACATAGTACTATCCCAGTCCCAAAACTTCCTTCCGCCTTGCCTAAAGACAAATCTTTCGCGTTTCGTTTTAGGGAATAAACGCGAGATATTTGCTTAATCTATATTAAGTTAACAAAGAAGTAAAAATTGGTTGACAATGAAATTTGCTTGCATTATAATAGGCTCATAAATTAAGTTTACCAATTGAATAAAATTGGTTTACGAAGAAAGCATAGTAGGTGAATGAAATGTCCGCAAGTGAACAATCTTTAAATAAAACTCGTGAATTAACCAAAATGGCGCTGATGATTGCCATTAACTGCATCAGTGCTTATCTCATTATTCCTCTGCCTTGGAGCCTTTCTCCTATCGCATTACAAACTGTAATCGTAACTTTGACGGGTTATGTTTTGAAACCTAAACAAGCCTTTCTAACTATGGCGGTTTATCTTATGATTGGCCTGGCAGGTGTTCCTGTATTCACTGGTGGTACTGCTGGTCCTGGTAAGCTTTTCGGACCTACTGGTGGCTACCTTTTTGGTTTCCTAATTGCAGCTGTTATTATTTCTTATCTTAAGCCTGAAAAATACGATTTTAAAAAGTATGCTATGATTGGCCTCATTGGTATCCCCATCATCTACGTACCTGGCGTATTGCAATTGTTTGCTCTGACTAAAATGGGTATTTGGAAAGCATTCATGGTTGGCGCCGTAACCTTCATTCCTCTGGATATCGTTAAGGTTTTTGCAGCAGCATATCTTGCAGGTCCTATCCTGAGAATTTTTGGCAATAGATAAAAGAATAGTTTAAAAGCTTTGTATGGCTCTGAGTTTGTCGCTCAGAGCCTTTTTGATTGAGAATAAAGTCATATAAAAAACAACTTCTAGGCATATGATGTGCTTAGCAGTTGTTTGTTGTTTTAGAGGCAACTTAACTTCTGTCATCAGGACAAATCCTTGGAATTGCAGGATAGTTGTGCTAAAATAATATTGAAAACAAAAGGGAAGCAAGGATATATAAGCCAAGAGTTAAAGAATTTGCTGGATTATATCGACAAAAAGGTTCCCAATGACGAATACA
>JAKSOJ010000222.1 GCA_024405645.1 Phascolarctobacterium sp.
AACTGATCTCAATTAAAGGAGAAAAAACTTTAAATGGAAAAATTCGGTTTTGTTTTCCATCCCTTGAGTATCAAGGATATGGAACATGTATCACCGATAATGAAATTCATTCCAGATAGTTGGATTGAAGCAGGCCTTAAAATGAAAAAACCGTTCAAGGTTTCTCATATTACTGGCGTGAAGAGTCCTTATGCTGAAGCTGAAGGCTGGTTTTTGGGTTGCACCTTGACTGCGAAGCAAATGATTACTTTACCAGAAGAATTTGTTATGGACCGCATTATTGAGACTGGTAAAATAGGGCAACAGCTTGGTGCTAAAATTATAGGCCTAGGTGCTTTTAGTTCCATTGTCGGGGATGCTGGAATAACTGTAGCTAAAAACCTAGATATTGCTGTTACTACTGGAAATTCTTATACAGTAGCTACTGCTCTTGAGGGTACTAAAGAAGCTGCTAGACTCATGGGTAAAGATTTTAGTAAGTGTCACGCTCTGGTAGTTGGTGCAACTGGCTCCATTGGTAGTGCTGTTGCTCGTATTCTTGCAGATGAAGTTGCTAAAGTGACCATGGTCGCAAGGCGTATGGAACCACTTGAGGAATTGGCACAGGAAATCATCAGAAACGGAAAAAGTGAGGTTGCTGTTTCTGGTGATATAAGAACGGCTCTAAAGGATGCTGATATAGTTTTAACTGTAACGAGCGCTTTAGATTTCATTATCGAACCCGAGTATTTAAAACCTGGTGCAGTTGTCTGTGACGTAGCAAGACCGCGTAACGTATCGCGTGAAGTAGCAGATAAACGTAACGATGTTCTTGTTATTGAAGGTGGAGTCATCAACGTTCCTGGTGATGTTGACTTTGGATTTAATTTTGGTTTTCCACCTAAAACATCTTATGCATGCATGGCAGAAACCATGATTCTTGCTTTGGATGGTCGTTATGAAAACTTTTCTATGGGGCGTACCTTGGAATTGGAAAAAATAAAGTTAATTTCTGAACTTGCTAAGAAACATGGTTTTTCTTTGGCAGGGTTCCGTAATTTTGAAAGAGCGGTTGACATGAACCGTATTCTTGAGAAAAAGGCTGCCGCCGAGAAAATTATTGCTGTACATGGTCTTTAATATATTTTAAAAATATTAGTGTTAATAAATTTGTTATAAAAAGGAGTAGAAAAATGGCTGCAAAGAAAGTAATGCTTACCCAAGAAGGCTTGGAAAAATTAAAACAAGAACTCGAATTTTTGTCCAACGAAAAACGTGCTGAAATTCTTGCTCGTTTGGCTGAAGCTCGTGCTCAAGGCGACTTAAGCGAAAATGCTGAATATGAACAAGCTAGAGAAGACCAAGCTAAAAACGAAGGACGCATCCTTGAATTAAAGGCTGAAATTGAAAATGCCCAAATTATTGAAAAAGCTGAAGGTGGCGTAGTAGGTATTGGTTCTACCGTTGTTCTTTTGGACACCGAATTTAACGAAGAAGAAACTTACTCCATCGTTGGTACTACCGAGGCTGATCCTTTTAATAATAAAATTTCCAATGAATCTCCTGTTGGTGCTGCAATCATTGGTCATGCAGTTGGCGAAGATGTAACTGTAGTTACCCCTGGCGGAGATCTTGTTTATAAAATTGTTAGCATTAAATAAGGAGAATACCAATGGCAGAAGTAAAAAATAACGCTCCTCAAAATGAAATGGGAATGTCCGAACAAATGCAAGTTCGTATAGACAAAATGCATAAAATCGAAGAAGCTGGTTTGCTCCCATTCGGTCATAAATTTGATTGGACTCATCATGCTCAAGATATTGCCGACCAATTTGAAGAATTGGACGAAAAAGAAGTTAAGCTTGCTGGTCGTGTTATGGCAATTCGCGGTCATGGTAAAACCTGCTTTATGGATATGCGCGATATCTCTGGTCGTATTCAACTCTATGTACGTAAAGATGTATTAGGTGAAGAAGCTTATAAAATCATTAAAATGATGGATATTGGTGATATTGTAGGCGTAACTGGTACTGTTTTCCGTACACACATGGGAGAAGTATCTATTAAAGTTACTGCTTTGGAAGTTCTTTCTAAATCTTTGCGTCCTCTTCCTGAAAAATGGCATGGTCTGAAAGATGTTGAGATGCGTTATCGTCAACGTTATGTTGATTTGATTATGAATCCCGA
>JAKSOJ010000223.1 GCA_024405645.1 Phascolarctobacterium sp.
TCATCGCATACAGCACGCATTTTGTCTTCCCACATAACCAAATCTTTATCACGAGCACCAATAATGCCAATGACCTTGTTGCCTAATTCTTTGTATTTACGAGCGATAGGATAAACAGGTGCAACACCTACGCCACCGCCTACCATAACAACGGTACCAAAGTTTTCAGCTTCGGAAGGTTGTCCTAAAGGACCACAGATATCGAGGATATCGTCGCCTTCGTTATAATTGCCGCAAAGGTCTTTAGTAGTGTTACCAACTGCTTGCACAACGAGGGTAACAGTACCAGCTTCGCGATCAAAATCGGCGATGGTCAGAGGAATACGTTCGCTGTATTCATCGGTACGGATAATTACAAATTGACCAGGTTCGCACTTGTGAGCTACCAGAGGAGCTTCTACAAGAAATTCGTAAATAACTTCGGATAGTTTAATCTTCTTAAGAATTTTAGCCATTGCTTTCTCTCCTTATAATTTAATATAAAGAATTCAGATAAATAGTAAACAAATTTGGAGTTATTAAATATATAAATGATACAAATTGCTTACATCTGTAAAACCACACATATAAGTATATACTAAATTTTATAAGATGTACACTAATATAAAAAATATACAAGTATACAAAATCTAAAATTTTATTTATCAAAAATAATTATTTCTTTATGAGAGCTTTAGCGCAACGTTCTGCTTCAAAGTAAATGCGTTCTTCATCAAACTGAGTAAGCTTGCCACCTTCAAGGACAACTTTACCTGCAACAAGAACGGTATCTGCATCGTTAGCATTAGCTGCATAAACAAGTTGGCTTATCTTATTATGACGAGGATACCAGTATGGCTTATGCATATCCCAAAGTACGATATCAGCCATTTGACCTGCTTCAAGCTTACCTGTATTCTCAAAGCCAAGAACCTTTGCACCATCACAGGTTGCCATCTCCCAAGCTTTAGCCGCAGGAACTACTAAAGGATCATAGGTAGTTGCTTTATGAAGCATAGCAGCTGCTCTAGTTTCTTCGAGCATATCAAGATTATTGTTGCTAGACGCACCATCGGTACCCAAACCAACGGTAATGCCTTTTTCCAGCATTTTATGAACAGGAGCAATACCACTAGCAAGCTTTAAGTTGGATTGAGGATTATGAGCAACACGTACTTTCTTTTCAGCCATGATTTCAAGGTCATGTTCGCTAAGGTGTACGCTATGTGCACTAATCATACCCAAATCGAGAAGACCAAGGCTATCCACCCATTCAATAGGAGTCATGCCATGCTCTTCTTTGCAGGAATTAACCTCGAATTGAGTTTCGCACAAATGCATTTGCAGCTCACAATTGCGTTTAATAGCTTCTTCTTTAATCTTCAGTAAGTATTCTTTAGGGCATGTATAAGGAGCGTGAGGACCGTAGGTAACACGAATCAGTCCGTTTTCTGCACCTTGCCAGTTATCTGCGAGGACATTATTATCAGCAATTCTTTTATTGGTTACTTCATCTGGACCAAGGCCAATGAGACCACGACAGAGGTTTGCACGAATGCCTAATTGGCAGCTAGCCTTAGCTACGTCTTCCATGAAATCGTACATATCTGCAAAGCAGGTAGTACCACCCTTCAGCATTTCGGTAATACCAAGCATAGCACCCCAATAAATATCTTCGGCTACCATTTTAGCTTCAATGGGCCAAATATGATTGTTGAGCCAATCCATGAGAGCCAAGTCATCTGCATAGCTTCTGAGAAGAGTCATGCTTACATGACCATGGGTATTTACCATGCCACTAGTTGCAAGCTTGCCCTTGCCATCGATAACCATGTCAGGAGCAAAGCCTTCGGGAATATCCCCTACTGCTACAATTTTGTCGTTCTCAATGCAAATATTAGCCAATTCATAGGCTGGAGTTTTCAAAAGCTCAATGTTTTTAATTAATGTTTTCATAATTTACTCCTTCAAGCCTTGTTGTCTTTTGGAATATTTATTAATATAGAAATCACGTAAATGCTTTTGTGCCTCTTTGTCAACCTCTACAGGCTTGCCCAAGGGACTTGCCAGGAGATAGATTTGAGCAGTTTTTTCTAGGATTTCTGCACACATGAAGGCTTCATCCATGCTTCGTCCTAC
>JAKSOJ010000224.1 GCA_024405645.1 Phascolarctobacterium sp.
GTCCGATATCTACAGTGTTCATACTAACTTGAGTATTAGCCAGATTGCCTAAAGTGCTTCCTCCAGCGAGGTCACTGCGATTAACGAAGTTTTGAGTTGGTACGCCAGCTGCTTTGCAGATTTCTTTAAAAACAGATGCGCTGATTCCATCCGTGGTATATTTTTGATTGGCGCTGAATTTTACCACTGGACCGGCATTCATGTAAGCACGATTGTCCTTGTCGCAATATTCCGGATGATTGGGATGAACTGCATGGGCGTTGTCTGCACTAACCATAAAGCTTTTGGCGATTGCTTGATAATATTCATCTTCGGTTTTTCCTAATGCATTGTTAATGCGTTTGAGAACATCGGCAAGTAGGGTGCCGTTGGCACCTTGTTTAGAAGTGCTGCCAACTTCCTCGTTATCAAAGCAACAAAAAACGTTAATGCCAGCTTTAGGAGAGGCGTTGACAAATGCTTCAAAAGAAGTGAAAGCACATTCTAAGTCGTCTAATTTAGGAGAACCGATGAATTCTTCGTCTGCACCGAAAATAGCTCCTGGCGTGCGTGTGTAAAGGTGAAGGTCGTGAGCAATGATAGCTTCTGCTTTTACATTTACAGAGGCTGCGAGGCTTTCTAATAATTTGCCCGCTTTGTTGCCTGTGGAGAATAGGGGTAGCATGTCTACTTGATTATTAATGGCAAAGCCCTTGTTAACATCACGGGTGAAATGGATTGCGACATTGGGAATGATTACTAAGTCACGGTCTATGTTAACAAGCTTGGACGAGATGCTGTTATCTTCGCGTACTAATATTCTACCGGCAATGCTTAAGGGACGGTCAAACCAGGTAGAAGAAATCATTCCACCATAGGCTTCAACATTAAATTTGGTATAGTCTTTATCTGCTACATCATGAACTGCTTTGAGTTTAAAAGTAGGGCTATCACTATGGCTTGCTACCAATTGATAGTGGTAGTTTGTTAATTCTTTGGCAATGCTAAAAGCGATGATACTACTTTGGTTGCGAGTAACATAATATTTACCACCAGGTTGAATAGAGAATGCTTCTGTTTCTTTTAACTCAACAAAACCATTTTCCTTTAATCTATTTTGCAAATTATCGATAGCATGAAACATGCTTGGGCTGTTCTTAATAAAATCTAAAAGTTTGTTATGCATGTTAAATCTCCTTGTTTGGGTATCTGCTCTTATTCTATCACAAAGTTTGCATTAGTGTAGAAATTTTACTATAATTGAAATTAGAAGTTTAAGTAATTGTGCACATGATTATGTGAGGGGCAATGACGAAAGTTAATCGTTAGATTTGTGAGGAATAGCATGAAACAAAATAAGAAGGCCTTGGTAGTGTTTAGTGGCGGTTTAGATAGCACTGTAGCACTGTATTGGGCTATGAATAATTACGAATTGGTTGAGACCGTATCCTTTAATTACGGTTCTAAGCATAACGAACAAGAGCACGCTCATGCATTAAAAACCTGCAAGAAGCTGGGCGTAAAAAATACCTGTATAGATTTAGATTTTATGAACCAATATTTCAAGTCCGATCTTTTAAAATCCGGGGGAGAAATCCCTGAGGGTGCTTACAATGCGGACAATATGAGTTCCACCGTTGTGCCTTTTAGAAATGGCATTATGCTTTCCATAGCAGCAGGTCTTGCCGAAAGCAAAAGTTTAGATGTTTTGGTGCTTGGCAATCATAGCGGTGACCATACAATTTATCCTGATTGCCGACCGGAATTTATTGCTGGAATTACCGAGGCCATCTTCCAAGGAACATGTAATAACGTGGAGGTTGTTTCTCCATTTTGCAATATCACCAAGACTGATATCGTAAAGCTTGGCAAAGAGCTAGGTGTAGATTTTGCTCTTACATATTCCTGCTACAAGGGCGGAGAACTACATTGTGGGAAGTGCGGAACCTGTCAGGAAAGAATAGAAGCCTTTCAAGAGGCGGGGGTTAAGGACCCAACAAACTATATATGATTAAGTAGATTCATCGGAAAGGAAACAAATATGATTTCAAAATCCTTTATCGAATTTTTATATGAAGCAGCGCATAT
>JAKSOJ010000225.1 GCA_024405645.1 Phascolarctobacterium sp.
GGTTATGCGAGATTTAATAGACCACCAAGCAATCGTCATACTTGTGCAACCAAAAGAACTCATCGCTTCTATAAACAAGCTACAGGACAAACCTAAGCTAGTAATTACTGACAGTCAGGCCTTTGGTTTTGTTAACAAGGTATTGCCCAAAGATATTCCCCTCACAAGCTTCTCCATTTTAATGGCGCGCTACAAGGGAAATTTAGAGGACGCCGTAAAAGGAGTTAAGCTTCTACGTACCCTCCAAGATGGAGACAAGGTGCTCATTAGTGAAGGTTGCACTCATCACCGTCAATGCAACGACATTGGCTCCGTTAAACTTCCAGGCTGGATAAAGGATTACACTGGCGTTAATCCTGAGTTTAGCTTTACCTCTGGAGGAGAATTCCCTACAGATCTCTCCCCCTATAAGCTTATTATTCATTGCGGAGCATGCATGCTCAACGAAAAGGAAATGCTTCATCGCTACAATGTAGCTAAAAACCAAAACATTCCTATGACGAATTATGGTATTGCTATTGCCCAAATGCACGGAATTTTGGCTCGCACTGTAGAACCACTTCCCGAAATTGCCAAACTGCTCTAACAAAAAATCCTCATCCAAATGGATGAGGATTTTTATTATTCGATTGTACTTATTCCTTGCGTCTAGCTCTGGTAATTACCTTGTTATCGAAAGGACTCTTACCGGTAACCAAGAAATTGTCATATTCATCAGGAGATAATTTGCCTAAATCCCAAACATAACGATCCTTGTTATAGTAATCAATCCAATCTTCTACCGCAGCGCCACCATCATTACTGATTTGGTAACCTTGTACATACACCTCGTCACGAGCAAAACCAATAAAGTGCTCTTTTGGTGCATCGTTGGCAAAGGGAGCTATATCTAAGATGAAATTGCGATCGGCTTCACTAGCGTATAGCTTATCAACTTTAACAGTATCAAGTTTTCCATCTTTTTCATAAATCAGTTCAGCAGTCTTAGGAGCTCCTTTGGCAATGAAATCATCAAGTACGGACTTGATAAGATCCTTTGTATCACGAGCAGCTAAAACACTCGCCAAAACTTGTTTGGTAAAAATGTCGATAATAGCAACCAAAAAACCTTCTCTATTGTTAGGGAAATCATGCTTTGCTGTCAAAAGGAAGAACTTTTCTCTACGACCGCTAGCCTCAGGCAAATCAAGCATAGTGAATTTAGGCGTAGTACGACCAGAAATAGCCATTTGACTGATTCTTCTATTAACGCCATTACCCCTAAGTTCAAATTTCAAATTGAATTTGCGCATAAGACGTTCAATTTTCTTAACGTTCATAAGAACAGGCTCATCTCTATGCAAAAGATGCATATGAATAGATCTTGCACCTTTAGGGAACCCACGATAATTATACGCGTCTTGAATCAAAGCAAAATCTTTGGTATCACGTTCATCTTTTTTGTCACGAGCAGGCTCTGATTTTACCCAATTATAATAACCACTGCGGGAAACATCTGCCAAAAGGCACATATCTTGAATTTTAAGCATATTGCCTTCAACTTCCAGAGCCTTTTTAATAAGAGCAAAACATTCGCTCTTCATTAAAGTAACGCTTTTGCGAGCTCTTTTATGCTTTTCCTTGAGAAGAGTCAATTCTTTATTAAAATCTTCAAATTGTTTAGCCTTAATCATTTCCAAAAAAGCCTTTTTGGAAAGTTTTCTTTCGGTCTTAACAAGAGGTTTATCTAAAATACTCAATGGTAATACCCCCATTTTATAAAACATTTACCACAGATAGTATACACCTTATTTCTAGATTTTTCCACCATAAATTTAAATGAATGATTAAATTTTTAATTATTTATCTATAAAATGTAGCTAATAAGTGTAAATATAGAACCAAAATACTTAAGGAATAATAAACAGACCACCCAAAAACAAAAATAATGCCCTTATAAAACAGCATAAGGACATTATTAATAGTATTTTATATAATTTTTCCACTTTCCATTTTTACTACTCTATGACAGAACCAGTTTGCTACCGCACTATCATG
>JAKSOJ010000226.1 GCA_024405645.1 Phascolarctobacterium sp.
ATTTAACTTTGGCCTTAATGGTACAGAATATAAATCAGGCTATAGGTATGCAGCAAGATTTAAAAATGACGAGCTTTATGTACATATGTACTATTATACTTCTCAAGGTATTGTGGAAAAGAAACGTGCCATCAATGGCGATAAGCAATTTTTAAAGGGCTTGGATGCTGTAATCAAAGACCAAAAAATTTATAATTGGGATGGCTTCCATAAGTCCGCTGCCCATGTTTTGGACGGAGAAGGCTTTGGCTTTAGAGCTACCTATGACACTGGGGCAGAAGATCCTGTCGTTTTAAAAGCTTCAGGTAGCAATGCTTTTCCGGAAAATTATCAGGAGGTAAGCGGAGCTGTTGGCAAGTATTTTAAGGATAATGTTGACACGCTGCCCACTGTGAAATCAGAATACACTTTTGCTGAATTAAAACCAGAGATTATGGCTACTCTTGAATATATGGAGCAACAAGGCATTATCAAGAATAATGTCGGTGGAGAAGTATTAGCTTTTAGTGCTAAGGGCAATCCTGATTTAGCAATGATTACCATTGATATTGCCATGGACCCTGGCCATTCTTTCCAAGCTCTTGTAAGAAATCATAAGCTTATAGGCTTAAAGGTCGTAGCCGCTGATGGCAAGAATATTGAACCTATATGTTTTATGTGCGAATATGAATATGATACTAAGCTTAGGGATGTTTCTCTTGATGAGTATGATTTGAGAATCGAAAGAAACGACATTTAAGTATTTCTCGTTTGCCATAAGCGATTTCTCCATGTTAAAACCTAGTGTATGTAGTACTTTTGGAGGGAATTTTAATGGAACAAACAACTTCCATAGTAAAAGAAAATATTATAGAAAAGCTTTACAACGAGCATAACCTTACAGACAATGAATTGCTTTATTTGCTGCAAACCGATGCTCATGATGCAGAGTTGTTTGAAAAAGCAGACAAGAAACGCAAAGAAATATATGGTAACGAAGTTTATATTCGTGGTTTAATCGAGTTCACCAACTATTGCAAGAATGACTGTTACTATTGTGGAATTAGACGAAGCAATAGAAATGCTGAAAGATATCGTTTGACTAAGGAAGAAATACTTGAAACCTGTGCTAGAGGTTACGAATTAGGCTTTCGTACCTTCGTGCTTCAAGGAGGAGAAGACCCATATTTTACTGATGCAAGAGTTTGCGAAGTGGTTTCTGCCATAAGGAAAAGTTTTCCTGATTGCGCGATAACTCTGTCCATTGGCGAAAAAAGCAAGGCTAGCTACCAGGCGTATTTTGATGCTGGAGCCAATAGATATTTGTTGCGCCATGAAACGGCAACCTGCCAACATTACCAAAAACTTCATCCTGCAGAAATGAGTCTTGATAATAGAAAGCAATGCCTGTTTAATCTAAAAGAAATTGGTTATCAAGTGGGCGCCGGATTTATGGTAGAATCGCCTTATCAAACACCGGAAAATCTGCTTTCCGACTTGCGCTTTTTGCAGGAACTTAAGCCGGACATGATTGGTATTGGTCCTTTTATCGCGCACAGTGAAACACCATTTGCGAAATATAAAAGCGGAAGTTTAGAATTAACCTTGCGCATGATTGCGATATTAAGACTCCTATTCCCTTATGCATTGCTTCCTGCAACAACTGCGTTGGGAACAATTCATCCTCAAGGCAGAGAATTAGGTATGCAAGCAGGGGCAAATGTTGTTATGCCCAATTTAACTCCTGTTCGAGAAAGAAAAAAATACATGCTTTATGATAATAAAATATGTTTAGGTGATGACGCTGCTCAATGTCGCGGCTGTATGGATGCTCGTTTAAAGAAATTTGGCTATGAAATCGTAACAAGCGTTGGCAATCCTAGAAAAGCAGATTAAATTCTCCGCATATCAGTTGAAATATCTATTTTTATAGGATATAATAGTAATGTTCTCGTGCGAGCGTGGCGGAACTGGCAGACGCACTAGACTTAGGATCTAGCGCCTTTCGGCGTGCAGGTTCGATTCCTGTCGCTCGCACCA
>JAKSOJ010000227.1 GCA_024405645.1 Phascolarctobacterium sp.
CCAGAGAAATACGACGAATAAATAATCTATAAAAATATTAGGTGCTGATTGACGCAAGTTGATCAGCACTTTTTTAATGCTGGATTATTAGTGATAAGTGCATAGGGAATGTACCAACCCTTCAGCTTGATGATTAAAACTAACTTTTTGGAGATTTACCAAACAATTCCAAAAATATTTTATTATACCTATTGCAATATTTTGGAATTAATGTATAATAAGTGTAGATAAAGAAAATTTGATTTGAGTTATTTGAAAATATTTTGATATATGACAATCGTTAATTCCAAGAAAGGCTAGAAAGATGAGATTATTTGGAAAGAAAGCTAAAGAGAAAAAAGACATATCTTTGGTGATAAATCCAGAATGCAAGCACATCATCCATAACGCTGCCCTTGAAGCAGCCGTAATTGGTGCTGGACTTGCACAAGTTCCTGGAGCTGACCATATTCTCATCAGCGCTCTGCAAGTGAATATGGTTAAGGACCTCGCCAAAGCTCAAGGCCGTACCATTTCTGAAGGCGCAATCAAAGGCCTCATGGTTAGCTTTGCAGCAACCTATGTCGGACGTGGAACTTCTAAATTCTTAATCGGCTGGGTTCCCGTTTTCGGCAATGTTATTAATGCAACCACTGCTGCAAGCATTACCGAAGCTTTTGGTTGGGCAGCACTGAGAACCTTGGCCTAGCCCGAAGAACAAACGCCAAGATTAGTTCATAGTGTATAGTGCTGAATTATAAATTATAAACATCTTCCCAGGAGGTATACTATGCAAAAGGATTCCAAATACTACTTCGAACTCGCTAAAAAATACGAAGCAACCGACAAAGGTTATGCTAATTTTTGTTTAAGAAAGGCAAAAGAAATGCAAGAAAAAGAAAGAGCTCAAGTTGAAAACGCAGAAATCGTATCCGAAGAAAAGACTTCTACCGTAAAGGCTGAAAGCAAGCCCTCTAACGAAAAAGTAAAAGAAAATACTCCCCTCACCGGCCAAGAAGATAAATATGCCAAGGAATATAGCGATGACAAGTTCAAAGCAAAAACCTCTACCAACGCAAAAAGCATTGGCAGAGATTTGTTAATCAAAGCTTTTGAATTGTACTACCTCATCAAATCCGACAAGGTTCCTGTAACCGTAAAGGCCCTCGCTATCGCTGGTCTTGGCTATTTAATCAGCCCTATCGACCTTGTTCCTGACATCATCCCCGTCCTTGGCTATGGTGACGATGCTGCAGTTATTGCAAGCATTCTTGTAATGATGGCAGAACATATCGATCAAGAGATTATTGACCAAGCTACGCAAGCAGTTGACGACCTTTTAGGCAAATAACTCCTAGGTATTCATTGCGAGTCCTAGTTTCATACATCCTTCTTCTCTCCTTTTAAAATAAAGAACAGACCAGTTGCGCAAGCAGTTGGTCTGTTCTTTTTATTTCACCAATATCAACGAAAATAAGCGAATGATGCCATCGTTTCCCCAACAAATGAGCCCGCAGGAATCTGCCATTTTTTGTGCATCCACACAATATGCACTAAGGCAAGAATTTGTTTTCCATGGTCCTGCAGCCATAAAGAGATAATCCTTAATACCATCAGTCTCTAACTTTTCCATTAACTTTTCCGCCAAGAGATTATGTTCCCTCTTAGCAGCCAGGTACAGAGCCTGATCAAACTGAGTCAGCTTCAATTCTGTTTGCAAAATCAAAGCTGTATTATATTTAAGCATTCTGGCATGCAACTCATCTGCAGTTCCGCATTTAGGCGGGCAAGCAGGATGTTTGTCATAGTTGCCACAAACATTCTCCTCGCAAAACCTTCTATATTCAGGAACATATACCAAATCCTTTACAGGCATAATCCTTGCATTTACAAAGCCAATTTCCAAGGCTTGATCAAGATACTTTTCCATGAGAAACTCCTTTATTAAATAATGCAACCCC
>JAKSOJ010000228.1 GCA_024405645.1 Phascolarctobacterium sp.
ATAATACAAAAACTGGTCTGGAAAACATCGTTTCCAAACCAGTTTATTTCTTTTATTGCCACAAGGTTGCAGGGTTTTGCAATTGACCATCTTTACGCAATTCAAAATGAAGATGAGGACCAGTGCTGTAACCAGTGCTACCCATACGACCAATCAATTGGCCTTTTTTAACTCTTTCACCAGGTCTAGCAATAAGTTCAGACATATGACCATAAGCGGTTGTATAGCCATAACCATGATCAATTTTGATAAAGTTACCATAGCCATAGTACCATTCGGATTGCACAACATACCCGGAACCTGCTGCATAGATTGGATATCCATAATCGCCAGCAATATCAATGCCAGGATGGTTTTCTCTACGAGAATAGTTAAAAGGATTAGCTCTGCCACCAAAGCCAGAGGTAACTACACCACCACTTGTAGGATAGAAATTAGGAGCTGCGTTCTTACGCTCATTCTCATAGTCGATGGTATCTAACATTCTTTGCAAGGTTTTTGCCTTAGCAGTTGCTTCTTTATTAACATTGCTCTTTTGCAGATACATAATATCCATTTTGTTGATTGGCACTTCGCTATCGCCACCTTGACCACCATACTTGGAAGCATCAGTTTTAGGAGGTGGTGTCATACCATTCTTTTTCATGGATTCGCGAATTTGATCTTCCAGCTTGCTAATTTCTGCAAGCTTCTTTTGATTAGCTTCAGTAATTTTTTGCAAAGCAGCAATCTGTAACTCTTGAGAGCCTTTGAGCTTTTGGAAAGCCTTTAACTCATCCATTTCGCTTTGTTGTTGAATATAGCGGTGAGAGAAATAACCAACTGAACCAGCGAAAAGCATAAGACCTGCAATAATGCCCACACCCGCAATTTTAAGATGTCTTCTCTTGACATGCTTTTTAGTTACATTCTGACCATTTGCAGGAACAAAGAACAAAGTAAAATGGCCATTATCAGACCAAGTCTTCTTAACAGTGTGATATTTTCTTGTTGCATCAGAAATCTTGCCCTGTACCTTGGTCTGAGCAACATTTCCTAGTTTTTTAACATTTCTTTTGGACTTCTCACAAATAACTTTACCGCCCAAGGCTAAAACTCCTACGGGAAGAAGTGCTAATTCGCCATATTTCTTCCAAGGCAAAGATTTGATGAATGTCATAATTCGATCTAAAAAATTCATATTAATACCCTTGAAACTATTTGCTAAAACTATAGCTAAAACAATTCATAAAACAAATTACATATACTGTATGTCGTAAAAATTTATTGATAATGTACTAGATTTTGTGCTTTTCATTGTGTTGTATCAGCAAATGCTGAAGAAAGCATTTGCAATTTAATAAAATTTAACTATGCAAATCCAAACACTATACAAAAGCATTTCTTGAACTATTAATTTTCTGTTTCAAGATCTCTATCATAGTAGATTTTTGTCAAAGACTTATAAAAACTTACAAAAATACTCCTTTATTTTACTCTATTTTACTAAAATTGTCAAATTTTACACCAAGCATGCTATTTTACGATATAAACTCACTCAAGGTTATTCGCTACAATTTTATAATTTTTAAAGATAAAAACTCTTCAATTTTTAAATTGCCCACAATTTCCCAACCTTAACAAAATATAGCATACCACCTATATGTTGTGTTTTAAAATTATTTTCCTGCAATTTAGTCTATCTGTTGTAAAATTTGCTAGTGTGTCATAAAATGCACAAAATAATTGGCTCAGTACCACTATACTGAGCCAATTTTCATTCTTGAATGTTTATTTCTACGCTAATATCTCGTTTTACACCAGCTGGAAGCTTTATCAAAGCAGTAAGCTTATCGTCTTCTAATCGAACAACCTTGCCAGTAAACGACAATTCGCCACCTTTTTCCTTAAACACCAAATTGGCGTTTTTATCT
>JAKSOJ010000229.1 GCA_024405645.1 Phascolarctobacterium sp.
GCACAGGTTAATCTTATTATTTTTAATAGTAGGAAGCAAGAGATCTGCAATTTCCTTATCTAAAAGTTGAGGCAGAACTCTATCCTGCATTTCAATCACAGACGTCTTCAAGCCACGTTTTGCAAAATTTTCTGCAAGCTCCATACCAATAAAGCCCGCACCGATAATTACAACATCTGTAACCTTACGTGCTTCGATTTCTCCTGCAACCATATGAACATCCCAAGGGAACCAGAAAGAATGAATGCCTTTAGCATCAGCACCAGGAATAGGCAGCTTTACAGGAGTTGCACCAGTACCGAGAACTAATTTATCGTAAGGTAGTACTTGTTCACCTTCTTGAGTTTCATAGGTAACAGTTTTGGCAGCACGATCAATTTTCGTTACATTGCAACCAATACGAGCATCTACACCTTTAACACTAGCAAAGAACTTACTATCTCTCAGGATACCTTGAGGAGTATGGTCAAAGCTATTAAAGTTTTTTACATCTCCACTAATATAATAAGGAAAGCCACAAGCACCATAGCTCAGGGATTGTCCTCTTTCTAAAACAATAATATCAGCTTCGGCATCTAAGCGGCGAAGTCTAGCAGCAGTTTTCATACCAGTTGCAACGCCACCAATAATTACAACCTTTTTAGCCATTTTATCACGCTCCTTTTCTGTCTTAAAATATATTATTCGTCATAGCATATATTATTTCCTCTATTCAATTTAAGTAAAATTATCTTACTATTTTCATATTTTTTGCATATATATTAGATATTTTTCTTTATTCATAGATTACATGTACAAGTACAAACCTCTATCACTCCACCTTAAAAACACATTTGTACAACATACATCAGCAACCCCTCATACATACTTGTTCAATATATTACAATTATTATAAAATTGTAAAAAAACTTAGGATATTTATAGAAAACACTTGCTTTTTTTATAAAAACAATTTAAAATATCGTCGTATGTTTTTTTCATAGAAAAATATAAAATTTTTATTGGAGGGAAGTTATCTCATGGGTTCTCTGAAAAAGTATTTACTGCCTGGCTTTATCTTCCAATCTATCATGGTTGGCGGTGGCTATGGTACTGGCGCAGAAATCAAAGAATTCTTTGCTGTTTCTGGCCTTACTGGTGGTTTAATGGGTATGGCTGTTACCACTGTTATGTGGTGCATTCTTTGTGCACTTGCTCTTGAATTTGCACGTATGTATCGTGCATACGACTACGGCAGCTTGATGAAAGGCTTGCTTGGCAAATTAGGTTTCCTTTATGACATTTGCTACTGGATTATGATGCTTATCGTATTAGGCGTTGTTAATGCTACTGCTGGTGCTATGTTCAACGAATTAACTGGCATGAGCAATTGGATTGGCGTTGCAATTCTTAACGTTTGGGCAATCGTTCTGCTACTCCGTGGCACTGAAGCAATCGAAGATGAATACTCCTTCTGGTCTTATCTGTTATATGCAGTTTACATCATCTTCTTGGTTTCCGTATTCGGTAAATTCGGCGATACCATTAGTGCTGAACTTGCTAAAAATACCATTGGACCTAACTGGCTCAACAGCGGCTTACAATACTCCTTCTACAACTTAGTTGTAGTTCCTCTGTTCCTCTACACTGCACGTCATATGAAAACCCGTAACGAAGCATTAATCTGCGGCGTTATCTCTGGTTTCGTAGCAATCATCCCTGGCGTACTCCTGCTCCTCGCTATGGGTGCTAACATGCCTGCAGTTCTCGAAGCAAAAGTTCCTGTAATGGTTATCTTCAAATCCTTGAACATGAACTGGTTGTTCTATGCTTTCGAAATCGT
>JAKSOJ010000023.1 GCA_024405645.1 Phascolarctobacterium sp.
GTAATCGAAGCATACTTAGGCGAGGAGGTAATGAACTAATGTTAAAAGTTGAAGACATTAATGTTTACTACGGCGCTATCCACGCTATTAAAGGTATTAGCATCGAGGTTAATGATGGTGAGATTGTAGCTCTTATCGGTTCTAATGGTGCAGGCAAATCTACCACCATGCGTACTATTTCTGGTTTAATGAGACCAAAAACTGGTAAAGTTACTATGGATGGGGTAGATCTGACAAATGTTCCTGCTCATAAAATCGTTGGCATGGGTCTTTGCCAAGTTCCAGAAGGACGTCATGTATTTGCAAATATGACTGTTCTTGAAAACCTTGAATTAGGCGCTTACCTGCGTAATGATAAAGATGGAATTGCTAAAGACATGGAAGATGTTTTTGAAAAATTCCCTCGTCTTAAAGAACGTAAGGACCAAATAGCAGGTACCTTATCCGGTGGCGAGCAACAAATGCTGGCTATGGGACGTGCTTTAATGAGTCGTCCGAAGATTCTTTTACTGGACGAACCTTCTATGGGCCTTGCACCCTTGCTTGTTAAAGAAATTTTTAATATAATTAAGGAAATTAACGCAAGCGGAACCACTATTCTTTTGGTAGAACAAAATGCAAATATGGCTCTGTCAATCGCTGATAAGGCTTATGTTCTTGAAACTGGTCGTATTACCTTGAGTGGTACTGCTAAAGAACTGGCTTCTAGTGAAGAAGTTCGTAAAGCATATCTTGGTGGTTAAAAAGGGGGATATTCCATGTTAGTAAAAGATTTCATGACCGAACAAATTACTACTGTTAAGGAAGATCAAAATATTTTAGAAGCACGTGAAACTTTACGCGGAAAAAGATTAAAGTCTTTACCGGTAGTAGATGATATTGGCCGTGTTCGTGGTATTGTAACTGTTGATGACATTAAAGCTGCTTCTCCTAGTGATGCAAGCACCTTGTCTCGTTATGAAGCTAATTATTTAATGGGTCGTATCAAAGTTAAAGATATTATGACTCGTTCTACTATCAATGTTTTCGCTGATGATACAGTAGAATATGCAGCATATTTGATTTACAAGAACGATGTAAATGCGTTGCCTGTAATCGATAAGGAAGGTAAGCTTTGCGGCATTATTGCTAAATCCGATATGTTCCGTGCATTTGTAGGCATTATGGGCATGAATCGTGATTGTATTCGCGTTACAATTGAGGCTGAAGATAAAACTGGTCAATTGGCAGATGTTTGTAACATATACAAAAATGCTGGCGTAAATATTATTACTTCTTCTACCCGTCAATTAGGCAATGGCAAAGCACAAATTATCATACGTGGCGAAATTAACGAAAATGGTGTCGGTATCGTTGAAGATTTGCGTCAAGCAGGTTTCAACGTTATCGATGTTATGAAATTGGATGGTCTTGAATAATGCTTGAGAATCATAAGTTCCAAGTAGGGGATGTAGTAAAAATGAAAAAGCCTCATCCCTGTGGATCAAACGAATGGTTGGTAGAAAGAACAGGCATAGATTTTGGCTTAAAATGCTGTGGTTGTTCTCACTATGTTTTAATTCCAAGACCAAAGTTTTTAAAAGCAGTAAGAGCTCTTGTCAAA
Organism: Phascolarctobacterium sp.; assembly: GCA_024405645.1. Taxonomy (GTDB): domain Bacteria; phylum Bacillota; class Negativicutes; order Acidaminococcales; family Acidaminococcaceae; genus Phascolarctobacterium_A. The sequence goes on from JAKSOJ010000023.1 coordinate 1,604, forward strand.
GAGGCTGAAGAAACTGCAAAATAGTTTATAACACCTTGCTAGATATATTTTTAGCAAGGTGTTTTTGTCTACTTTGTAACAGTTTTTACAATAGATATTTAAATGTATTATACTAATTAAAAATATTGTTTACAAATTAGTGATTTAGATATAAAATTCTTTTATATGGACATTAAATTTTCCAATAAACGGAGGCAAGTATTATGGCAACATGGAAAAATTCTAAATTAAAAATGGCTGCTTTAGGTTTGGCGGTAGCTATGGCAATTGGTGCTATCGGTTGTGGCGGTGGCGCTAAGAAGGAAGAACCTAAAAAGTGGACTAAAGCAAACGTTGGTATTGTTCAATTAGTTGAACATGCTGCTCTTGACGCTGCAAACAAAGGCTTTGTTGAAGGTTTGGCTAGAAAAGGCTATAAAGAAGGCGAAAATATCACTTATGATAGACAAAACGCTCAAGCCGATCAATCCAACCTGCAAAACATTGCTAATCGTTTTGTAAATAATAAAGTTGATCTTATTTGTGCAATTGCAACTCCTGCTGCTCAAACTGTAGCAAATGCAACTAGCACCATTCCTATCGTTGGTACTGCAATTACTGACTACGAAGCTGCTAAGCTTGTTAAATCCAATACCAAACCTGGCACTAACGTAACTGGTACTACCGATATGAACCCTGTTGCAGCTCAACTTGATTTGCTCCTCAAAATTAAACCTGGTATCAAAACTGTAGGTACTATTTATACTTCTAGCGAAGTTAATTCTCAAATTCAAATCAACATCCTCAAAAAAGCAGCTGCTGAAAAGAATGTTAAAGTTGTTGAAGCAACCGTTTCTAGCGTAAACGACATTCAACAAGCTGCTCGTAGCTTGGTTGGCAAATGCGAAGGTTTGTATATTCCTACCGACAATATTCTCGCTTCTGCAATGCCTACTTTGGTTATGATTACTGACGAAGCAAAACTGCCAGTTCTTTGCGGCGAAGAAAACATGGTAGCTGCAGGCGGTACCGCTACTTTGGGTGTTAACTACTATGAACTTGGACTTGTTACTGGTGAAATGGCTGCTGACATCCTCGCAGGTAAAGCAAAACCTCAAGAAATGGCTATCCAATCTCAAAAGAAATTTACTCCGGTTATCAACAAAAAAGTTGCTGATAAGATCGGTTTAAAGATTGCTGATGACCTTTATAAGGGTGCAACTGTTATTAGATAATATAAAAATTTAATTCGCATTTAAAGAGGTCTGCGATGTCGTTGCAGACCTCTTTTTTAAAAATCTCTGGAAAGGATTTTAATCCATGATTGAACTTATAATTCCAACAGTGGGACAAGGTCTTTTATGGGCAGTGCTTGCTTTGGGTGTATATTTGACATTCAGAATATTAGACGTTGCAGATCTTACTGTTGAAGGTAGTTTCCCATTAGGCGCAGCTGTAGCTGCTTCTTTGTTAAATGCAGGCGTAAGCATTCCTGTTTCTCTTCTTATTGCTGTTATTGCAGGTATGCTTAGCGGTGTTGTAACTGGTGTTCTTCATACAAAAATGAAAATCCCTGCTTTACTAGCTGGTATTTTAACTATGATTGCTCTATATTCTGTTAACCTCAGAGTAATGGGCAAGGCTAACATTTCCATGCTTGGTATTGATACAGTTTTTAAATATACTCGAGATTTGACAGGTCTTAATGTTGCGGATTCATCCTTTGTTGTTGGACTTGTGTTTACAGTAGTAGTTGGTGTTGCTACATACCACTTCTTGGGAACGGAAATTGGTGCCTGCTTACGTGCAACTGGTTGTAACCAACAAATGATTCGTGCTCAAGGTGTTAATACAGATACTATGCTGATTATTGGTCTTGCTGTTAGTAATGGCCTTGTTGGACTCTCTGGTGCGCTCATTGCACAGGCAAATGGCTTTGCGGATGTAGGTATGGGTACTGGTACTATCGTTATCGGTTTGGCATCTGTAATTATCGGTGAAGTATTATTTGGCAATCGTAGTGTTAAGAACAGTATGATTTCTGTTGTACTTGGTTCTATTACTTATCGTATTGTTATTGCTGTAGTACTTGCACTTGGTATGCCGCCAAACGACTTGAAGCTCTTTACTTCCGTACTAGTAGCAATTGCTCTGGCTTTGCCTCTCATCCAAAGTAAAATGAAATCCAGAAAGGTGGTTCAATAATGCTTGAAATAAAGAATATTCATAAAACCTTCTTTCCTGGAACTATTAACGAAAAACATGCTCTTCGTGGCTTGAATCTTCATTTGTACCCTGGAGATTTTACTACTGTAATCGGTGGTAACGGTGCTGGTAAATCTACTATGTTGAATGCTATTGCTGGTGTTTGGCCTGTTGATGAAGGCGAAATCATTATCGATGGCGAGAATATTACCAAATATCCTGAACATAAAAGAGCAATCCACATTGGTCGCGTGTTCCAAGATCCTATGCTTGGTACTGCCGCAGGTATGCAAATAGAGGAAAATTTGGCTTTGGCAAGTCGTCGTGGCGAGAAACCTGGTTGGGCTTGGAGCTGTGGCGAAAAGCAACGCAAGATATTCCGTGAAATGCTTAAAGAGCTTGGCCTTGGTCTTGAAGATCGTATGACTACAAGAGTGGGACTTTTATCCGGTGGTCAACGCCAAGCATTAACTCTGCTCATGGCTACCATGAAAAAGCCCAAGCTGCTGCTTTTGGACGAACATACAGCTGCTCTTGACCCTAAGACTGCGGCAAAGGTTCTTGAACTAACCCAACAAATCGTAACTCGCGATCAACTGACAACCCTTATGATTACTCATAATATGCGTGATGCACTGGCATTTGGTAATCGCTTGATTATGCTTCATAATGGTCAAGTTATTATTGATGTTAAGGGAGAAGAGAAAAAAGGGCTAACAGTTCGCGATTTATTGGAAATGTTTGAGAAAGCTGCTGGCGCAGATGCAGTCAGTGACAGAATGCTGTTAGGATAATTTAATTAATAATGATTGGCCTAGGAGTTCAAGCTTCTAGGCCTTTTTTATGTATACTAAAGTCTTTCCTTGAAAAGTATGGCAAACTTTGTTAAAATATTACTTGCTTGACAATTATTATTAGGAGAATATCTTAATATTCTTCGAGATTTTTATATGAAAGAGGGTACTCAAATGGCTATTGAAAAAAGAACTTTAGTGCAAGACAAATGCCGCGCAGTTGTTGAACGCGACAAAAAAGTTATCGCACCTTGCCAACATTTATCCTATTTCCCTTTGGCAATTGAAAAGGGTAAGGACGCTATCTTAACTGACGTGGATGGCAATGAATATATCGACTTTTTAGCATCTGCATCCAGCTTGAACTTGGGTAGCACCAATGAAAAAGTTACTGCAGCTCTGCGTGAACAACTTGAAAAAATTACCCAATATGCTGCTCCGTACACCTATAACGATGCAATGGTAAGCTATGCTGAAAGATTAGCAAGCACTTTCCCTGGTCATAAACAAGAAGATATCAAAGTTGCTTTTGGTAACTGCGGTTCCGATGCTAATGACTGCGCAGTAAAATTTGCTCGTGCTTATACTGGTCGTACCAAAATTATTACTTTCTTAAATGGCTATCATGGCAATACCTATGGCTCTTCTTCTATGTCTACCTGCACCTCTCGTATGCGTGATAAAATGGGTCCTTTCCTGCCGGATATGTACCACTTCCCGTTCTTTGGTGTATTTGAAGAACAAGCAGATGGTGATTATTTGAAAGAAATGAAAGCTGCATTTAACTCTTTCCTCAATCCGAAAGAAGTTGCAGCTGTTGTAATTGAACCTGTTCAAGGTGACGGCGGCATCAATCCTGCTCATCCTGAATTCATGAAACAACTCTATGCAATGTGTAAAGAGAATGGCATCCTCTTCTTCTCTGAAGAAGTTCAACAAGGTTTCTATCGTGATGGCACTTTCTGGGGCATTGAACAATATCCTGAAGTTATTCCTGATGGCATCATCATGGGTAAATCCATTGGCGGTGGCTTAACTCTTGGCGGCTTCATGGCTCCTAAAGAAATTATGGATTGTCTCCCGGCTCCTGCTCATCTCTTTACCTTGGGTGGCAATATGTTCTCTTGCACTGCTGGCTTGACTGCATTCGATTACTATCAATCCGATGAATTCCAAGCAATTCTGAAAGCTAACTGCCAAGCAATGAAAGAACATATGGCAGATCTCAAAGCTAAGCATCCTGATACTGTTATGTTTACTCGTGGCGTAGGCATGAGCTATGGTATCGCTATTGGTAAGAAAAATGCTGAAGGTGTATTCGAACCCGATAACACTGGCTGCTTCAAGACCTTGTTCCGTTGCTATGAATATGGCCTTTTGATCATTTCTCTCTGTGGCTATGTTCTTCGCGTTCAACCGCCTCTGAATATCTCTAAAGAATGCTTCGATAGAGCATTTGCAATTATCGATCAATCCTTGACCGATTATGAAAACGGCGATATTCCTGATTCCGTAATGGAAAACCAAGCAGGCTGGTAATAAATATTTCCCTGGAAATAATAAAGCTCCTCGTTCAAATGAACGGGGAGCTTTTTGTATGTGTGAGAACTCTTTCGTTTTAAAAGTACTGAATGTTGCTAAAATAATATTTTCTCTTTTACTTTTTTAGTTCTAAACCTACATTGAAAGCTTTGGCTACAACATCGCCCAGTTTTAAGTAGGTGTGGGCAACACAGTCAAAAGTAATAGGATCTAGTTTTTTGACATCTACATTACCTTTTTCATCTAGAATAGATTCGTCTATGGTAGTGTTAACGATGTTGCCAATGACCATTTCTCTTTCTTCGTCCCATTTGTCTAAAGTACATTCAAGAGTTAATGGAAGTTCTGCAATTACTGGTGCATCGACAAATTCACTCTTGCTTAGAGACCATTTAGTTTTAGCTAATTTGTCAGGATCATTATTAGCAGAAACGATACCAACGAAATCAGCTTCAACCACATTAGCTGCATTAGCCATGCTAACGGTAAATGCTTTACGTGCTAAAATATTAGCTGTAGTTTTATGGGATCTGTCTAAAATTAAGCATATCTTGGTGTAATCAGCACAACAACCCCAGGCAGCAGTCATTGCATCTGCTTTGCCTTCTTCATCGTAGGTGCCTACAACCAATACAGGCATCGGATAAATAAAATTCTTTGGTCCAAAATTTTTACGCATATTGATAGCCTCCGATAAATTAAGACTTATAGATGTACAATATTAGTGCTTCTTTACGATGTCGCTGCATTTTCCAGCGCGAAGAATGGAGGAGGAGCGAGTTCCACCGATGATTTCTTCAACACGGTAGCCAAGCTTAATGCATTTGTCCAGATCAACGCCAGTCTCAATACCCATTTCGTTACACATATTAACAAGGTCTTCGGTTGCGATGTTGCCAGAAGCACCTGGTGCAAAAGGACAACCGCCCAAACCAGCATAGGCAGTGTCAAAGGAGGTAATGCCTGCTTGCATACCTGCTAACACATTTGCCAGGCCTAAGCCACGAGTGTTGTGGAAATGGAGGGTCCATTTAATATCGGGGAAGAGTTCTTGAACGCGGCAAGAGTATTCATAAACTTGTTTGGGGTTTGCCATACCAGTAGTATCTGCTAATGTTAAATCGCGCATTCCTAGAGTATGAAGTGCCTTAAGAACACTAGCAACTTGTTCAAAGGGAACTTTGCCGTCAATGCTACAACCAAATACAGTTGCTACTGCACCGTTTAAATAAATGTTGTTAGCATTTGCATATTCAATAACCTCTTTGAAGCTTTGTACAGCGTCCTCAGGGGTTTTATTCATATTAGCGAGGCAATGACCTCGGCTAGCAGAAATAGTGAGCTCACAAGCCTTGAGACCTGCTTTTTCACCTCTTTGCAATCCTTTCAAGTTGAAAATCAAGCCACGATATTTTGCGCCTTCAACTTGGGGCAGCAAAGCACAGAGTTGATCAGTATCAGCCATGGTAGGAATTGCTTTAGGGCTTACAAAAGAACCAACTTCAACATTTTTTAAACCAGCATCTACAGAGAGCTGAATAAGTTCTGCTTTTTGTTCAAGAGTCAAATGAACCTTTTCATTTTGCAAACCATCGCGGGGACCAACTTCCCAGATGGTTATTTTTTTCGGTAAATTCATTAGATTACCCCCTCGTCTTTAAGTGCGGCTAAATCGCTTTCGTTAAGACCAAGCCATTCACCGTAGATTTCTGCATTATGTTCGCCAAGCTCAGGACCAACCCATTTAATTTGGCCAGGAGTTTCAGAGAATTTAGGAATGATACCAGGCATAGCAACTTCTTCGTCTACAGGTGCGAAGTATTTTGTTACGATATTTTCGCGTGCTTTGAAGTGAGGATCTTCAAAGCAGTCTTTAATGGTGTAAACCTTATCGCAAGGAACACCTTCGTCGTTAAGCACTTTTTTGAGATCTGCGAAGTCAAGAGACAATACCCATTCGCGTACATAATCATCAAGCTCTTTGTTGTTGATAAGACGATCCGCCATGGTTACGAATTTAGGATTGGTTTGGAAGTCCTCGCGTTTCATTGCGCGGGTGATATAAGTCCAGGTGCGGTCGGTACTGCAAACAACGATTGCCCATTGGTTATCTTTTGTTTTGTAAATACCACAAGGAGAAGCTTGTCCTACAGGAATAGGAGCACGTTCTGCAATTACGCCATTGGAATAATAGTCTGCAATATGGCTGCCTAAAATACGGAAAAGGCTTTCGTACAAGCTTACGTCAATTTCTTGACCCTTGCCATGCAGCGCGTCTCTGTGGTAGAGAGCCATCATGGTAGAGAAGCATGCATAAAGACCTGCGATATAGTCAGTCATGGAGAAGGACGGGCTTACAGGTGGACGGTCAGGATGGCCTGTAATATAGGTCAGACCGGAGAAAGCAGTTGCAGGGGTGCCAAAGCCAGGCATAAAAGCATTTGGACCAGTTTGACCATAGCCGGTGATATGGGTAATGATGATATCGGGATTGTGCTCGCGCATTTTGGCAACGGATACGCCCCATTTTTCTAAAGTACCAGTTTTAAAGTTTTCGATAACGACATCAGCATTTTCAATCATTTTGAAAAGCATTTCTCTGCCTTTTTCGGTATGCAAATCCAAAGTAACGGATTTTTTATTACGATTTAAGGATGCATGTCTGATGGCAACTCTTTTATAGTAAGGTCCGAGGCGTCTAAAGGGATCGCCACCACCAGGTTGCTCAATTTTAATTACATTTGCACCGAAATCGGCTAAAAGATTAGAGCAGTAAGGTCCTGCAATAACCGTTGATAAATCAAGGATTTTTACACCTTGTAACATTTCCATGAGTCTTTCCCCCTATATAGTAAATAGTATATTAATGTTAAGAGTGTTAAATTTAATTATAAATCTTTTTGCAAGATAATTCAATGAAATTAAGCATAAATGGGCGTATGCGCTGGGAAAAACTACAAAATTATTCATAGTTATTAATATAAAAAACACGTGGGTAGTTAAATAAAATGACAAGACATTAGATTTTATGGTAAAATATAATGATACAATAGCGAGAAGTATTTGCTGGAGGCTATATGAGCAAAAATTACAATGAAAATTTGCATATGCCCTTGGTTGAGGCAGTGCTTCAATATAAGAATGATAATGTTTATCCCTTGCATACTCCTGGTCATAAGGGTGGTAGGGGTATGGAGCCATCCTTGAAACAACTTCTAGGCGAGAGCGTAAATGTTGATGTTTCTTTAATGAGCGAGCTTGACGATATTCATGAACCAGAAAGCTATATTAAAGAAGCTCAAGATTTAGCTGCCCAAACCTACAAAAGCGATGCGTGTTTTTGGGCCGTTAATGGTACGAGTCAGGCTATCCATGCAATGCTGATGATTGCTTGTAATCCTGGAGACAAGGTTTTGGTTCCTCGTAATGCTCATAGAAGTGTAGCAGGTGGTTTGATCCTTGGCGGTTTGAAAGCTGTTTACATAGAACCAGAGTATGATGAAAATTTTGGTATACTAACTCAGGTTACTCCTGAAACTATAGAGCAAGCATTGGACAAAGATTCCGAAATCAAGGCAGTGCTTATAACTAGTCCAAACTATTACGGTATTGCTGCTGATGTTGAAAAAATAGCAGATATCTGTCATGCAAGGAACAAAGTTTTGCTTGTTGATGAAGCTCATGGTCCTCATCTTGGCTTTAGTAAAATGTTGCCACCTTCTGCGATGGAATGTGGTGCTGACGCTTGTGCTCAGAGTACCCATAAAATTGTGGGCGCCATGACTCAGTGCAGTATGCTTCAAATAAAAAAGGATAGATTAGACATCGAAAGAGCACAGGATGTAATGAGTGTTCTCACTACGACCAGTCCTAACTATCTCCTCATGATGAGTCTTGATGCAGCGAGAGCTCAGCTTCAAGCTCATGGGCAAGAGATGATTGAGCATGCAGTTTCTGCAGCAAATGAACTTCGCGATATGCTGAAAGATTTCGTTGGTATCCAGGTTCTTGATTCTGAAGATGTACCAAATTTTACCCTAGATAGAACGAAAATTACCGTGCATGTTAGTCCTTGGGGTTATACTGGTATTGAAGTTGGTGATGCCCTTAGAGAAGCTGGTGTTGCTGTGGAATTAGTTGATCCAGAAAATGTTTTACTACTAATAAGTTATGCTGATGATAATGCTGACTTTAGAGCCGCGAAAGCCCGTATTAAAGCGGTTTTTGAGTGTTTGGAGCAATACAAACAGCCAGCTAAAGAGAAACTGATAATTGGCAAGCATATGCTAACTCAATCTAGCGTTTTGCTAAGAGATGCATTCTATGGAAGCAAGGAAAAAATAGCATTTGCAGAGGCTGTTGGTAGAGTTTGTGCAGAACAAATAAGCTTCTATCCTCCTGGTATTCCTGTTGTACTACCTGGGGAAATTATTACTGAAGAAATTGTATCCTATTGTCAAAAAATGAAGAGTTTGGGATTGCCTGTGAGTGGTCCTGCTGATAGCTCTTTGGAGACAATTCGTGTTGTAAAGTAGGTTTAATATGAAGGGTTTATTTATCACATTTGAAGGTCCCGATGGGGGCGGTAAATCCACTCAATTAAAAAATATAGCGAAAATTCTTAGAGAAGAAGGTTACGATGTTGTTGAGTCTAGAGAACCTGGTGGTACTGATTTTGCTGAAAAGGTTCGCGCTTTAGTGCTTGACGCAAGTATACCTTTGACTGCTACTAGCCAAAGTCTTTTATACTTTGCTGCTCGTGCGGAGCATGTAGATAAGTTGTTAAGACCTAGCAAGGAAGCAGGAAAGATAGTTCTTTGTGACCGATTTGGAGATTCAACGTTTGTTTATCAAGGTTTGTCTCAAGGTATGGCAGTGGAAGATCTTTGGGAGCTGAGAAGCTTGAATTCTTACGCTACTGGAAACTTTGTGCCGGATTTAACTTTGGTTTTTGATGGTCGTCCTGAAGAGCTTGTTAAGCGTCGCACCTTGCGTGGTGTAAGCGATCGTTACGAAGATATGGGATTAGATTTTCAACATAAACTGCGTAATGGATTCTTAGCGTTAGCAAAGGTTGAACCAAATCGTATCAAAATTGTTAATGCAGAGGGAACTCAAGAAGAGGTTCAAGCTGAGGCTTTAAGCTACATTAGAGCATTATTAGCTAAGGAAGCATAAAATGTGGGATAGAGTTTATGGACATAGGGAAGAGAAAGCTTTCCTAAAAAAGTACATAGAGGCACAAGAAAGACCACATGCATTGCTTTT
>JAKSOJ010000230.1 GCA_024405645.1 Phascolarctobacterium sp.
TAAAATTTGGGAATGCCGCGCTTGTGGTCATATCATCATTGGCACCAAAGCTCCGGAAGTTTGCCCCGTATGCCTCAGCCCCAAAGCTTACTTCGAAGTTCAACCTGATTTCCAATTCTAATATTGGTCTAACTAGAAATTTTAGCCTCGCTATATGCGAGGCTATTTTTATTCAAACACAAAATAAAACTCCCCTACCTTAAGATAGAGGAGTTTTTGTTAATAAAATTTTTAGAGATATTTTACGGTTTCTTCAAGAGGTTTCTTTTCATCATGCTTAGGTGCAGGAACAACACCTTCTGCAGCATAGCCTAAGTCAAGCAACATTACTACTTGAACATTGTCAGGCAATCCAAGAACCTTGCCGGCAGTAGAAGGATTAAAACGATTCAGCCAGCAGCTATCTACACCAACATTGGCAGCAGCGAGGATCATATGAGTAGCTACAATAGTTGCATCTTCCATACCACCACAAGTACCATCTTCATAATTATAAGCTTCGTCCTTGTCATAGCCAACTACAAGTACAGTAGGAGCACCATAACGGCAAGGAGTAACTTCATCAATTTTAGCTAAACCTTCAGGAGTTTGCACTACGAAAATTCTTTGTTCTTGAATGTTTTTGGCAGTCGGAGCAATGCGACCAATTTCGAGAATTTCTTGCAATTGTTCCTTGGTAATTTGTTTATCAATGAATTTTCTGCAAGAAAAACGAGCTTTTGCTAAATCTTTAAATTCCATAATATAGTTCCTTTTTATATCCTTAATTTATTGCTTCTTATTCTTCAAAGTTTTCAATAAGGTTATAGCCTTTACCCATCAAGAAGGTTACGGTTTCGGGCTCTTCGGTCTTGAATACTACAACAGGTTTATTAGCTTCACGATCGAAGGAAATATAGAGGTAATTGATGTTGATATTAGCTTCATGAATAGCTTTTAAAATACCATCCAAATAACCAGGAACGTCTTCCATCATAACAGCAATAACTTTGTCCCAACGGCATTGGTAACCAGCTTCTTTAAGTGCTTCTAAAGCTTTGTCGCCATCATTAACGATTAAACGAACAATACCAAATTCAGCAGAGTCATTAGCCAACATAGTATAAATATTGATATTAGCCTTCGCTAATACAGAAGTAATTTTGTATAATCCGCCTTCTTGGTTTTCAGCGAATACGGATACTTGATTAAGCATATGGATATCCCCCTAGCACATTAATAATATATAAATTCTAGCACAATTTTCTGATTTTGTCTTTTGAAATATGAAAAAATTGACCGTAAGAATATCCTTACGGCCAAAGTGTTACATCTGTAATATTTTATAAATTATTTCTCTTCCAATAAACCTTTTTCAACCAAGTACTCCGCCAAAAGTTTACCGATTTTATTAGTTAATTTGAGGCAGTTAATAAAATGGTCACGAGTATTGAATTCAAATTGCATCAGATCGCCACATGCGCAGGAACCAAAAGCTTCTTTGAATCTTTCGTGGAATTCCAAGGTTAAGGGGTAGATTTCTCCAAGGGGTTTATCAGCAGGACGAGTACGACCTGCTAATACAGAGATAACCATAGTGCAACCAGCCATAGCACCACAGAGATCACGCGCATGGCCAATACCACCGCCAAAGCCAGAGCACATACGGAAAGCATTCTCATCAATTGGAACACCTGCTTCAGTGCGGAAAGTTTCAACAATAGCTTCGCAGCAATTGAAACCACTCTTAAAATTGTTACCTACGGACATACCCATACGTTCGCTAAATTCAGACATTTACAATTCCTCCCTT
>JAKSOJ010000231.1 GCA_024405645.1 Phascolarctobacterium sp.
CTTAGAACTTTAGAAGAATGTTCTGGTCCGTTGAAAATAGAGAATATAAAGCTGCCGATTAAGCAGGATGTTGCTGAAGTGAAAAATATTAAAAGCGTGCGAATTTATCCGATAAAAGTGCAATTAACGGGTGATTTTTATGATGTTCTGAAATTCGTAAAAGCTTTGGAACAAAAGCATTATGCGATTAATAAAATAAAGATACAATCCGACAAGGTGGGATTCTTAGAAATTAATCTGACAATAGCAAAATTTATTCTTCCATAAACGTCTAATTATCTTGTCCTCTGCTACCTTAAGGATGTATAATTATAATGTTGTATTGATAAAAAATTCTGAAAAAAGTTGGCAATCTGTTTGGAAGAGATTTTTCTTTCTTTTCCCGCCACATTTTCGCCATATTTTCATAGTAGTATAAACATCGGATTACTATTTCCTTTTAAGGATTTCCAATATATAGAGAGTGAGGGATTAGTTTTGAATCTACACAACCGTAAGGTTAAGATTTTATTAGCAGTTTTTGTGGCAATTTGCGTGGTTGTCGCATATCGTATTTATAGTAATGTACAAAGTGAAAAGGCTCGTGCAGCGCGTATGTCTCAAAAGAGGGATATCGCTGTAACCTTGACCGAAACTTCTCGTAAGACCATGATTCCTACCATGAAGTTTTCTGGTACTCTAGATCCTGATTTAAGTGCGGACGTTGCTCCTAAAATTGACGCTCGCATTGAAAAGGTCTATGTACAATTGGGCGACCGTGTTAAAAAAGGTCAACTCTTGGCTTCCTTGGAAAAGGTGGACCAAGGTGCAGCTTTGACTGCGGCTCAAGGTACCTACGATAATGCTCTTGTTGAATTGGACAAAGCAAAACTGGACTATGGTCGTTATAAATCTTTGTATGAACAAAACGCTATCTCCAAATCCACTTTAGACAACTACTATTTTGCTATGAAGAATGCAGAAACTAGAGTTGCTAGTGCTAAAGGCTCTTTGGAAGGTATGATTTCTAAACATAACGCAACTGACCTTGTTGCTCCTTTTGATGGCATCATCATCAAACGTTACTTCCAAGAAGGCTACTATGCTAAAGCTGGTACCGCAATTTTCAATGTTGCTAATATCGATAAACTGAAAACTGTAATTGACATTCCCGAAGGCAATGTAGCAGCTGTTGCAGTGGGTAACACCTGTGAAATCGTACTTCCTGCTTACAATAATAAAAAGATTCAAGGCAAAATTTCTCGCCTGGCTCCTGTAGCAAAAATGCCTGGTCATACCTTTGAAGCAGAGGTTTCCGTAGACAATGCAGAAAAAATTCCTGCAGGTCTCTATGCAAACGTAACCTTAAAGGGTGAACCGAAAAAAGACGTATTGGTTATTCCTCAACATGCAGTTGTTATGCGTGACGACCAACAAACTGCTTTCGTACCCAATGCTAAAGGCGTTGTAACCCGTCGTGTACTCACCGTTGGCTATACTGATGAAACTCACATTGAAGTTCTTGAAGGTCTCAAAGATGGCGATAAGGTTGTTTTAGAAGGCCAAAACAAACTGCGTGAAGGCAGCAAGATTAAAATGGACGAGGCTGGTAAATAATTATGATTGGTACATTTATTAGACGACCTGTATTTACTACCATGTTCATCCTTTTGCTGGTAGTATTCGGTATCAAGGCCTATCCGGAAATTGGCGTTGATATGATCCCTGACGTAGATTTACCCATTGTATTCGTACGTGTTACTTACAGTGGTGCATCTCCACAAGAAATGGAAACCCT
>JAKSOJ010000232.1 GCA_024405645.1 Phascolarctobacterium sp.
TCTATCCGAAGACATGGATTATGAGGCTTTTAAGGAAGAGTGTATTCGTGACTTTCTACGTAGAGAATTACGTTCCGAGGAAGAGAATTCCACTAAATATTTAGTAAGCATTTTGGGAGCAGGTACTCTTTATAATCAATTATCCTCATTGGTAGAAGACCTTGAGGATATTGCTGCTGAAGACGATTTGGTTGCTCCCTATAAAGATAGCGAGGCGCTTTTACAGGATAAACTCAATGAATTGCTGGATAAACTAACCTGGATGGCGGAAAATAGGGATGAGCTTATGAAGAAATCTACCAAGGCTTATCAGGCTTTGGAGGAGCTTGGCTCTGATTTACCGCTGATTGAGGAACAATTGGAGGCAGAACCATGTGATTTGTCTCTAGTTGATACCCATCTAGCTATGCGCCCGTCCGGCAAATTGACTCCCTTTGTCAATGAAGCTAGAGAGTTATCCAAAGACATTAAGTCTTACCTTGTTGATAAAGCTGCAGTTCCTGTAATGGAGCATTGGCGAAGCTTGATTAAAGGGTTGAACGATTATATTAAGGAACAAAAGAAAGTCGAAAATATTCTTACCTATGACGATTTAGAAACAAAGGCGATTGAGCTTTTGGCCAACAATGAGGAAATTCGTCATAAATATCATAAGAAAATCCAACATTTTATGGTTGATGAATTCCAGGATACTAATGATAAGCAATGTGCTTTGATTTATTTGCTCTGTGGTGATTCTGAATGCGAGTTAGAGGGAAATAAACTGTTTGTTGTTGGTGATCCTAAGCAAAGTATTTATCGTTTTAATGGGGCCGATGTCGATGTTTTTGAGCGTGTTGTAGGACAAATCAAAGCTACTGGTGGCGAAAACATTTCCATGAAGACCAATTTCCGTAGCAAGGATAAGATTCTTGACTGTTGCAATGAAACCTTTGCTCGCATTATGGGGACTGCAGGTTCTACCGTAAAATTCGAAGCTCTTGATTGTGCAGATTTTAATATGAACCATCCTGTTTTGCCTGAACTGATTAGTGTTGATCCTGAAGATCCAGAAGCAAGAACAGTGGAGCTATACGCAGTGGCTCAAAAAATAAAAGCTCTGGCCGATGCAGAGCTTGCTTCCGAAAACCATACTGAAGATAGTAAGGTTTATGGGGAAATGGCTGTGCTTTTGCGCACTATGACTAGAGTTAACGATTTGACTCAGGTTTTAGCTGAATACCAAATTCCATACGTTGTTATAGATGGCAAGGGATTTTTCCAACGTCAGGAAATTTGCGATATCATTAATCTTTGGGATGTTATTCATAACCCTTACCAGAATATTCCGTTGGCTGGCATTTTGAAGAGTCCGTATTTTGCTTTTGATGATGAGTTGCTTACGAAAATTGGCTTGAAGGATAAGTACCTTTGGAATGCACTCCAAGTACCATCTGAAGCGTTTAAGGCAGATTTAAATAATGTCCAGCTTTTAACGTTGGAAACAGCTTTGGAAAGATTTAAAAGCATTATGGAATCCATTCGTTTCTTGGATGCAGATGCTGCTTGGGCTAAGCTTTGGAATATTTTTGGTATGGAGGTAGTGCTTTCCTTACAAAATAATGGTAAGCAAAAACTGGCAAATGTTCAAAAATTGCGCAAGCTTTCTCTTGATTACTGTCATGAAAATAGTGTAGGTATTGCAGATTGGCTTACTTATGTAAAAGATGCGATGGCAATGGGTGCAGAAGAAACTAATGCTAACCTGGACGCAACTGATGCTGTACA
>JAKSOJ010000233.1 GCA_024405645.1 Phascolarctobacterium sp.
GTTATGGCAGATGGTCCTTCCAAGCATCCTGGAGTATGGAATGGTAGAACTAGAACTGGCATCCTCGTTCTTTGGCCAACTGAAGGCAAAACCTATGAACTTGGCCAAAAAGTAAATGTAAAGATTGACACAGCACAAACCTGGCTTTTGAAAGGTAAGGCAATTGATTAATGGACATTGCATCTATTGATAAATCTCAATATACGCCCATGGTACAACAGTACCTGGCCGTTAAAGAAAAACATCAAAACGAATTACTCTTCTATCGTCTAGGAGATTTCTATGAAATGTTTTTCGATGACGCAATCACCGCAAGTCGTGAGTTAAATTTAACGCTTACGAAACGTGCGGGTGGTGCAGAATACATGCCCATGTGTGGTGTTCCCTACCATTCGGTAGAAGGCTACCTCGCAAAATTAGTACGCAAGGGTTATCGCATTGCCATCTGTGAACAGGTGGAGGATCCTAAGCTGGCTAAAGGCATTGTAGAGCGCAAGGTCATCAAAATCATTACTCCTGGTACTGCTTTAAATGCAGAGCTTTTAGAAGATGAGGCTCATCGTTTCTTGGCTGTTTTATTGGCAAATGGGGATGAGGCATGCCTTGCTGTAAGCGATGTAACTACTGGTGAATGTTCTTGGTTCAAGGCAGTGGGCTCTGAAGCAATGGGCCAAATTGCTGAACAGCTCTATCGCTTAGCTCCTGCAGAGTTAGTTGTTTTGGATAAGTTTGCAGGCTATGGTGATTTGGAAAGCTGGCTCAAGAGTCGCTTGCCAGATATGACTATTACCCAATATGTTGAAAGTTCTCCCGAAGCTAACTTTTTCGCTCAACATTTTGCTAGCGTGAAGGTTGACGAATTAGTGCAAAGGGCTGTTGAATATTTACTCCGTTATCTCCATGCAACTGTCATGGCGGATTTAACTCATATCAACAAGCTGAAGGAAATCGTGAAGGAAAACTTCATGAATCTAGATGCTACTGCAATTCGAAATTTAGAGCTTGTGAAGAATATGTCCGATGGAGGGAAGAGGGGAACTCTTCTTGGCGTTTTGGACTTTACGAAAACCTCTATGGGTGCTCGTAAGCTTCGCAATTGGATTGAATGTCCGCTTTTGGATTTGGCTCGTATTTACGAACGCCAAGAAGCAATTGCTGAGCTTGTTTCCAAGACAGAGCTTCGTGACGAAGTAGCGAGTGAGCTTGGTCCTGTTGCTGATATGGAACGCATCCTTTCCCGTTTGGAGGTTGGCAGCGCTAATGCTCGCGATTTAGTTGCGCTTAGGGCTTCTCTTGCAGCTTTGCCAGCCATTCAAAATGTACTTAGCAATTGTACATCTCGTACTCTGCAAAATCTGCATAAACACATTAATTTGCATCAGGATATTCTGGTAGAATTATGCAATGCTATTGTGGATGAACCGCCTTTTTCTGTACGTGAGGGTGGCATGATTCGCAAGGGCTATAATGCTGAACTTGACGAACTTTGGACTATTGCTAACGACAACAAGACCTGGATGGCCAATTTCGAGCAAAAAATTAAAGAAGAAACTGGCATTAAAACATTAAAGGTTGGCTTTAACAAGGTTTTTGGTTACTATATCGAGGTTTCCAAGGGACAATCTTCCTTTGTTCCTGATAACTTTGTGCGCAAACAAACCTTGGTTAATGCAGAGCGCTACATCGTTCCTGAATTAAAAGAATTCGAGAATAAGATTTTGGGCGCTAAGGAAAAAATCCAGTCTCTTGAATATTATCTTTT
>JAKSOJ010000234.1 GCA_024405645.1 Phascolarctobacterium sp.
TTCATAGGGCCTTTCCCTCCACCGCTCTTGATGAGTGTTATTTAAATCACTTTTGAAATTATAAAGCATATTCTAGAAAAAAGCAAGCAGTTTTGTAAAATATTTTACACATTTTACGTTTTTCACATTTGCAATGTCTATTCCCTGTTTGCACGAATCTTTAATGCTTCATCTAAGATAACTTTTGCAACTTCAATTTTGGGCATGCAATCAAGGCTCTTAACATCACCAGAAGCATACAGCAGCTTAACAATGTTAGTATCTGCATTGAAGCCTGCATTTTGCATGGTAACGTCGTTAGCAACGATCATGTCGAGGTTTTTCTTAACAACCTTTTCGCGTGCATTGTCCAAAAGATTTTGGGTTTCTGCTGCAAAGCCAACAAGCACTTGATGGGTTTTCTTGCCGCCCAAGGTTTTCAAGATATCAGGATTCTTATCCATAACAACGGTCATTGCGTCGTCATTTTTCTTCTTGATTTTTTGGTCTGCAACATCGCGAGGACGATAATCTGCTACAGCAGCTGCTTTAATAACGATATCTACTTCATCATAAGCAGCAAGGCATGCTTCCAACATTTCGCAAGTAGTTTCTACATTAATAACCTTGACATTTGCCGGAGGCTTGAGTGCGCTAGGACCGGATACAAGAATAACATCTGCACCACGGCTTGCAGCCATTTCAGCTACAGCATAGCCCATCTTTCCAGAGGAACGGTTACCTACGAAACGAACGGGGTCAATGGGTTCGCGAGTACCAGCAGCAGTAACGAGAACCTTGAGTCCACGCATATCCCCTTCGCGTTTAGCGAAGAATTCGTCCAAGAAGTTTTGGATCTCGATGGGTTCGGGCATGCGACCTTTACCATTAACGCCACAAGCCAGGAAGCCTGCGTTAGGTTCCATAATAGTAACACCACGGCTAGCCAGGGTTGCCAAGTTAGCTTGAGTTGCAGCGTTTTCATACATATTGGTATTCATAGCAGGGCAAACAATTACAGGACAGGTTGCAGCCAAAAGAGTTGTGGAAAGAAGGTCATCTGCAATACCATTAGCCATTTTAGCAATAATATTGGCAGTTGCAGGAGCAATCAAATAGCAATCAGCCCAATTTGCCAATGCAATATGTTCAACGTGGAATTCTTGGTTCTTATCCCACATAGAAGTTGCAACCTTGTTGCCGCTGATTTCAGCAAACATTAAGGGAGTAATAAATTCTTGAGCATGGTCAGTCATAACAACGCGTACTTCTGCACCTTGCTTACGCAGGTTGCTAACGAGTTGTACGGATTTAAAAATGGCTACACCACCAGTTACACCTAAAACGATTTTCTTACCTTGTAACAAGAGAGTATCCTCCTACCCCTAGAATTAAACGTTCTTTTCGCGTTCGTAAGTAATGGTATCTTTAGCGATTTCTTTCAATGCGCTAGAAACCTCTTTTTCTGCAGCATTGATTTCAGGTTTAGTGAGCTCACGAGCTCTTTTTGCAGCAAGAATGCACAGAGTGTACTTGCTATCTACTTTTTCAGCTAAATAATCGATGGAAGGATCTACCATAGACATAATATAAGTCTCCTTTGCAAATTAACAGATTTATAATTTATAGTTTATTTATTCTTTGTAAAACTACAATAAATGCATAGTTTTGAGTTTAGGAACAAATCAC
>JAKSOJ010000235.1 GCA_024405645.1 Phascolarctobacterium sp.
GTTCCATTTGACGATAGGGACCATAAGGACCACCAACATCAACGCCTTCATCCCAGTCCATACCAAGCCATTTGAGAGCTGCTTTGATATTTTCCTCGGATTCCGGAGTAGAACGATCACGGTCGGTATCTTCGATACGAAGAACCATTTTGCCGCCAAGTTTACGAGCTAAAAGCCAATTGAAAAGAGCGCTACGAGCACCACCAATATGGAAAGGACCAGTGGGGCTAGGAGCAAATCTTACTCTAATACAGTCATCATTATTACAACACATGTTACCTTTTACCTCCAAATTTAAACCACATAACTTACGAAATGTAGTGAATTTATAAATTAATATGTTTGAACTAATATTATACCACGAAAACACTGTTTCTTGCTATATTATTTTAGTTACCACTTAACTAAACTTGCCACTGCCTCAGCCGCAATACCTTCCTTGCGTCCAGTAAAGCCAAGCTTTTCCGTAGTAGTAGCTTTTACGTTAACTCTGTCAATGTCCATCTCCAAAACGCTTGCGATGTTCGCACGCATTTTTTCAATATGAGGAGCCATTTTGGGAGCTTGAGCGATAATGGTTACATCAACATTGTTTACCACATAGCCTTTAGCCTTAATCATACCAAGAACGTGCTCGGTTAATTTCATGCTATCAGCACCCTTGAAACGCTCGTCAGTATCAGGGAAATGTCTGCCGATATCCCCCATGCCTGCAGCGCCAAGTATTGCATCCATCAATGCATGAAGTGCCACATCAGCATCGCTATGGCCCAAAAGACCTGTTTCGTAGGGAATTTCCACACCACAAATGATACATTTGCGACCTTCAACCAATTTATGGACATCAAAGCCTGTACCTACGCGGAAATCAGGCATTTTGAACTCACTCATAAAAACCTCCTGCATCATTTTACATGAGCAAAAATCATACGACCAGCAGCAGTTTGCAGCATGGAATTAACAACGATGGTTACATTGCCTCCGATGTGACCTTGACCATTTTCAACAACGATCATGGTTCCATCATCCAAATAAGCAATGGCTTGATTTAATTCTCTGCCCTCTTTGACAAGATAAACCTGCATTTCTTCGCCAGGAAGAACAACTGGTTTAATTGCATTAGCCAATTCGTTAATATTCAGAACAACTACGCCTTGAATCTCTGCAACCTTGTGCAGATTGTAGTCATTAGTCATGAGAACAGCACCAGTTTCCTTGGCAAGCCTTACCAGCTTAGAATCAACCTCTGGAATGTCTTCGTAATCTCTTTGGGCGATGGCAACGCGGTCCTTATAATTGGTTTGCATATCCTGCACCAAATCGAGACCTCTACGACCTTTAGCACGTTTCATACTATCAGCAGAATCGGACAATCTTTGTAATTCGTTAATTACAAAATTAGGAACAACAATTCTACCATCTATGAAACCTACGGCCAAAATGTCCATAATACGACCATCGATAATAACGCTTGTGTCCAAAATCTTATTGGTGGATAAAATTTCTTCACCCAAAGGACCTAAATCTGCAACGTCTTTAGCATTTTCTTCGGATTTATCCTTGGTTTTAACAG
>JAKSOJ010000024.1 GCA_024405645.1 Phascolarctobacterium sp.
TTTCATGATTTAAATAAACCAACCATGTGGGCCATTGGTTTCGTCCTCTTAAACCTTATCCCCATATTCATTCCAGAATTAAATATCTGGCTTCGCGGTTTCCTAGTATTCTGCACTAAAGTATATTTGCTTTTCTTCGCTGGTACTCATGGTGATAACGATTACGGTCCTGAACCCAAATAAAAATTCATATAGTAGATATAGCAAAAAACGCATGGCTTAAACCATGCGTTTTTTATTTGAATGCTTTGAGTATTTGTGTTCTTCCATATGTAGCCTCATTTTGGTCTTCGGCTATTATTTCTTTAGGTGCTACTCCATTCTCAACCCAATTATCCAAAATTTGAAGCATATCAGCATGTACATTAAACACTTCTCCATAATCATGCCCAAACCCAGGCATTAAGAAAAGTTTAATAAAATTTTCCGCCTTATCTTCACCGAAATATCTCACAACCTGGTTGTAGTAGTCAATAATTGCATGTAACGAAAGTAGTTGATCACTAGTGCCATGAGCCATTAAAACTTTTCCGCCTTTAGCTTGAAAAGCACTAAGTTTAGGATTAGTTGCATCCATAATATTAGAAAGATTTTGAACTTCCTTCTTATGCTCACGGTAATTAAAACTTTTTATATCTGCATTTTCATTTCTCAATATTTGATATCGAATAATTGCATCTACAGTTTTTGCAAAAAGACCATCTCTGGCACCAGGAATCTTTCCAAAAGGATGTAATTTATAATCACAAAACTGCTGAACAATGCTAAAGCCTTGCATTTGTTTTACGCCATTGGCTAATTCATATTCGAATTCCATGGGTTTGTAAAAATTCTTTAATACATCAATTTGTGTTTGGCTTAAAACTTTGCGCATTCGCAAAAAAGCCTCTTCTTTGAGCAATTCGCATTTCTCCAAATCCTGCACAAGCCCATTCTTCATACAGCCTTGTTCTTCGAAAAACTCACGTACTTTTGCGTAAGCTTCAATAAATTGCTCTGCAGAAATGAATCCTTCTGGACCAGCTTCGTCCATGAACTTCATATTTCGATAATCCGCCAAAATTTTTGCAGTCCAATTGAATACCGGGTAACCAACCACAACGCCATCGTAATCCTCTGGATAACGCTGAACGGCCATCAATGCTTCACGTCCGCCATTACTTGAACCTACAAAGAAAACTTTTTCTGCACTACTGCCATAATGTTTATAAATTATGTAACTGGCAACATCTTTGACTTTTTTAATGTGAGCATAACCAAAATTTTCTAAACATTCGTCATTTAGAGCCCAAGAAATATCCCAAAACGTGGTATTTACGTGTCCGCTATCACTCCCACAGGTTGCATAACCACGTTCAAGAGCTGTAGGCTTACGTTCTCCTTCGCAAGGGACACGACCAAGCCCAGTAATTAAATAGCCATTAAACCCACCGCCACCCAAGTGTACTAACTTTCCATTCCACTTAAGAGGTAAATTTATTTGGAAATTTATTACTGGAGCAGTTGTATCCACAGGATAAATTTCACCTAAAACTTTATAAAATTGTACTTTGTTCCCTTCTTCGTTTATTAACTCAGCAAAAGTAATACGCGCACCGTTTGTCGGTAAACCAAAGACAGAAGCGGGAATATCTTGTGTTAAAATCATAATTTAAATATCAAAAACGAAAGGCGGGACTTATAAAAGTCCCGCAAGCTTTATCCATGCCAATGATAAATTCTATACATAAGCCAAGAACAGAAGGCACCTGAAAAATCCAATAGCACATCTTTAATCATAGATGATCTTCCTGGGGTATGAAATTGAACAAATTCATCTAACACAGCAGTAAAAAGACATATAAAAAGAATATATCCAGTAGACATATTGACGCTTACATAAAAACTGCTATATGTTTTACACCAAAGGTAAGCAAGTAGAGCAAATTCCATAAAATGTGCTAATTTGCGAATTAAATGTTCTACATCTCCCTCTAAAGCAATTCCTGCAGCAGAGCAAAAAGCTATTATTTCCCTGGCAATAGCAGCACTAATACTTCCAGAACTGCCTCCAGTGCGACTGGACATAAAAAATATCAATACTGTTAGAAGCAATGCTAAAATTAACCAAATATATTTCATAAACTATAGCCTTCTTAAATATTTCTAGTTAAAGCATCCATAACCATCATATTGCTAACAACACCCACACCACCTGGCACAGGGGTAAATGCACTAGCTTTCTCTTCGCAAGCTGGATCTACATCACCGCAAAGTTTTCCGTCAACCATATTAATGCCAACATCAACAATAACAGCACCATCTTTGACCATATCGGGAGTTACAAACCCAGCTTTACCTACTGCAGCAACAATTATATCAGCTTGTTTAACTATAGACGGAAGGTCTTGAGTTCTAGAATGGCAAATTGTTACGGTGCAATTCTTTTGCAGAAGCAGCATGCTTACAGGCTTACCAACCACATTACTGCGACCAATAACCACTGCATGCTTTCCAGAAAGTTCAATACCATAGTGTTCAAGAATTGCCATACAGGAACGAGGAGTACAAGCAGCATAACGACTACGACCTAAGAAAACTTCCCCAGCATTCACAACATTTAAACAATCCACGTCTTTTTCTGCAGCAAGCGCAGCTCCAATTTCGTCATCGTTTATATGTTTAGGCATGGGCATCATAGGCAGAATACCTGTGATGCTTTTATCATTATTTAATTTTTCAATGCAAGCAATAACATCCTCTTGTTTAGTATCCGCTGGCAAAAGAATTTCCTTTGCTTTTCCGCCCAAGGATTCAACAAGTTTTACCAAGCGTCCCTTATAAACATGGGACGCCGGATCATCGCCAACAATTACAATAGCAAGAACAACATCAATCCCTTTTGCTTTAGCTTCAGCAATTTTTGTTTCCATAGCTGCACGATATACGTCAGCTACAGGCTTGCCCTTCATTAAAACTGCAGCCATAATTATTACCTCTTAGAACAATCCAGAAATTACGCCTTCGTCAGAAACGTCAATCTTTTCTGCAGCAGGAACCTTAGGCAAACCAGGCATGGTCATAATATCACCGGTAAGCACAACAACAAATCCAGCACCAGCGCTAATACGACAATTTTTAATAGTAATCTTGAAGCCAGAAGGACGACCTAAGAGAGTAGGATCATCGGAGAAAGAGTATTGGGTTTTTGCCATGCAAATTGGCAGATTACCATAACCCATTGCTTCAAATTCAGATAAAGCCTTTTCTGCTTCTTTAGTGAAGTTTACGCCATCTGCACCATAAATTTCTCTTGCAACAGTTTCAATTTTAGCTTTAAGAGGAATATCCAATTCGTAAATAGGTTTAAAATCAGCTTCGCTAGATTCGCAGAGGCGAACTACTTCTTTAGCTAATTCAATACCACCTTCGCCACCGCGAGCAAATACGTCAGACAAAGCAACATTTACGCCATGTGCTGCGCAATGAGCACGAACTGCTTCCAATTCTTCAGGAGTATCTTGAGCAAAAATATTAATTGCTACAACCATGGGTACGTTGTATTTCTTAATATTTTCGATATGTTTTTCAAGATTTACGATGCCTTTTTTAACTGCTTCAACGTTAGGAATAGCTAAATCAGATTTAGGAACGCCACCATGCATCTTAAGTGCACGCACGGTCGCAACAATTACGCAAGCATCAGGTTTTAACCCAGCATAACGGCATTTGATGTCAAAGAATTTTTCAGCACCAAGGTCTGCACCAAAACCAGCTTCGGTAATAGTATAATCAGCCAACTTCATAGCGGTTTTTGTAGCCATTACAGAATTGCAACCATGAGCAATATTAGCGAAAGGTCCACCATGAATAATAGCAGGAACATTTTCTAAGGTTTGAACCAGATTAGGTTTTACCGCATCTTTAAGCAAAGCAGCCATTGCACCATGTGCTTTAATTTGACCAGCGGTTACAGGCTTTCCGGTGTAATCATAGGCAACGATAATCTTAGAAAGTCTTTCTTTCAGATCATGTAAGCTATTTGCCAAGCAAAGAATCGCCATAACTTCAGAAGCAACAGTAATATCAAAGCCATCTTGACGGGGAACACCATGAACCTTACCACCTAAACCAACTACGATTTGACGAAGTTCACGATCATTCATATCAACAACACGTTTCCAAACAATACGACGGGGATCGATGTTCAGAGCATTACCTTGTTGAATATGGTTATCAAGCATTGCACTCAGAAGCATATGAGCAGAGGTAATAGCATGGAAGTCACCAGTAAAATGCAAGTTAATGTCTTCCATAGGTACTACTTGAGAGTAACCACCACCAGCAGCACCACCCTTAATACCCATGCAAGGACCAAGAGAGGGCTCACGCAAAGCAACTAAAACCTTTTTGTCAATCTTTGCCAAACCTTGAGCAAGGCCAACAGTAGTAGTAGATTTACCTTCACCAGCAGGAGTAGGGGTAATAGCTGTTACCAATACCAATTTACCTGCTTTTTCACCTTCCATACGGCGAATTAAATCCATGGATAATTTCGCTTTGTATTTACCATAGAGTTCCAAATCATCTTCGGGGATACCAATTTTTGCAGCGACATCGACGATTTTTTGCATTTTAGCTTGTTGAGCAATTTCAATATCAGATAACATTTTTACTCCTCCGTTTCTCTCTAAAAACATTATATTTGAATTGATTAATTAAACCAAACTTCAACAATAGAGTTTTCATCCATTTCCGTTCCCGGAAGCGGATTTTGTTTATAAGCTTCACCACTGCCATAAGGCTTAAGTTTTAAATGTCCACGCTGTAAAAGTTCTTGGACGTTACGCATATCAAGATTCTTAAAATCAGGAATTTTGACTTTACCATTAGGCAGCGTTACTATCTGAGGAATCTTAACGGCCTTCTTCTTGGCAGTTCCAAGAGAACTTGCATGATCCAAACTCCGCAGCCCTTCGCTTGAAGAAGGTTGAATACCTTTAGCAACTAAAACCTGTTGCAAAGTATCACGGAATATAGGCGCTGCAACCTGAGAACCGTAAAACGCTCCTCGAGGTGTATCTACCATAACCAGCATTGCATATTGGGGTTTATCAGCAGGAACAAAACCAACAAACGAAGCAATATATTGTCCTTCTGCGTAGCCACCACCTTCAGCCAAACGTTGAGCGGTACCAGTTTTACCAGCAATACGATAACCTTTAATACCTGCTCGCTTACCGCCACCGTCAGCAACTACAGCTTCCATCATCTTGCGCATTTGGCTTGCAATCTCAGGAGTTATGGCGTTACGTACAACTTCTTTTTTCCCTTCGCGAATAATATCTCCGTTGGGAGCAACTATTTTCTGCACTATGTACGGTTTCAAAAGTTCGCCACCGTTTGCAATTGCACAAATAGCTCTAAGCACTTGAATAGGTGTAACAGCTATACCTTGCCCAATACTCATGGTAGCAATATCTGGACGCCACATATTTTTAGCTTCGTACAAAATACCTGATTCCTCACCAGGTAAATCAATACCAGTTTCACTACCAAATCCAAAATTCTTAGAACCTTCGATAATTCTTTTTGCACCAAGTTCCATGCCCAATTGTACCATAACCGTATTAATGGAATATTTAATTGCATCGGAGAATGGAACCCAACCCATACCTTCTCCATCCCAGTTATTAATAACACGGTCATCGATAGCAATTCTACCAGCGTCGTAGAAACTTCTATCAGGGTTTAATATACCATACTTCATACCCATACAACCAACTATTGGCTTGAATACAGAACCGGGTTCATAAATCATTGTTACAGCTTTATTAACCCAAGACTCCTGAGAATATTCGCCATAGTCGTTAGGATCAAAAGTAGGACGAGAAACCATGCCTAAAACTTCACCAGTATGAGGATCCATAATAATAGCGGCAGCACCTCTGGCATTTGTACTAGCAACTGCTTCGTCCATGGCTTCTTCCAAAACATATTGAATTTTACTATCTATCGTTAAATAAATTGTGGATAATTTAGTTGCATCTACACGGTCGTTCTTTTCAGAACCATCGCCATAAATCTGACTGCCACCACGGTCTGTTTTCATAGACCTGCGTACTTCTGCGCCTCTCAATATGGAGTCAAATTTGGCTTCAATGCCATATACACCCTTATCTTGGTCACCAACAAAACCAAGCACCTGAGCAGCAACGCCTTTTTTAGTATAATAACGCTTACTTTCTTCCTCGTAATAGAAACCTGGCAACGGATTCTTATCATCGTTTATAACTGCATCAACTTTCTTATAAACATCCTGATCCATTGCTCTAACCACACGAAGATAACGTCTCTCCGTGTCACTGAAATCCTTTAGCAATTCTTCCTTGCTTATCTTCAAAATAGGAGCAAGCTTTTCTGCTGCTTCTAAGCGACAGTTTCTATTGGGATTTCTTTCGCTATACATCATCTTCGGATCAGCAATCAGAGTCTTGCATATAACGCTGACCGCTAGTTCATCACCATTACGGTCTAAAATTCGACCACGTGGAGTATAACGACGCTCTTTTGAAACTAATTGATTGTCCAGGCGCGCTTTCAGTTCCTCGCCACGTACAAATTGAATCCACACCAAACGCAGCACAACAATAGCAAACATCATGAAGATGAGCATTAACATAAAGCCGCCACGTTTCTTGCCATCCTTAATTGTAAATGGACCTCTCATGAATGCCACCCCCCTCGGTAAACGTGAATATTTTCACGTCTTTCTTCAGGTGTCATGCTATCAATTTTGTTAGCATAGGATTCTTCATTATATATTGAGATAAACAAACCAATTGCAGCCATGGTAACAGCCATCGAAGAGCCACCATAAGAAATGAATGGTAATGGGACACCAATTACTGGGAATATACCTGTAACCATGCACATATTAGCTGCTGCTTGACCAATTACTAAGAAGGTAATACCGTAAGACAATAAAAATGCTTTTGAATCCTTAACATCTCTGCATACTCGAATAAATGCCATTGCAAGAATGGAATATGCCAAAATCAAAACAACAGCACCTAAAAAGCCATTTTCCTGACAAAAGATTGCAAATGCAAAATCTGTATGAGCTTCAGGCAAGTACCAGAACTTACCAACGCCTTGACCCCACTCCATACCAGTAAGCCCACCACTACCAATAGCGATAAGACTTTGGCACATTTGATAACCATTCCCTAAAGGATCGCTAAAAGGATCAATCCAAGTCTTGATGCGATTCAAACGATAAGGCGCAATAATAACGGCAAGCACCGCCAAAGCCAAGGCAGCTGCAGGAATCATGAAAACCTTTTTCGTATTAACGCCAGCCAAAATATACATACATAAGACCAACGCCATGACAATACTCATAGTACCCATATCTGGTTGCTTTAAGATAAGTCCAGCCTGTATTGCCATTAATATAAAAGGCCTTCCACTAGGACCTTGTAGCAAATTAATTTTGCGCCCTTTATCCATGCGATTTCCTAAAAAACTTGCGCATAACAAAACACCCAATAATTTAGAAAACTCAGAGGGTTGCAGAGAAACGCCTCCTAATGAAATCCAGCGTGCTGCACCATTAATGCTAGGAATAAAAGATATTTTGCCTCCTAAAAGTTGGATGGCAACAAGAGATGCCATGGTTATCCAAAAAACAGGCATTAAAAAACCTGGTTTAAGAACTTTTCTATATCCTATTTTTTTTGCAAGCAGCATAGCAACTAATCCAACACAACTGAAAACAGCATAGCGGATTAAAAAGCCATAGCTTGCTTTATTTACAAAGGTAGCAGAGAATACGTTTATGCCACCTATTATCATAATCACAAACACCATTGTATAAATGCACTGTTTGGGATTATCAAAAAAGAGAAATTTTTGGTTCATAAATTACTCCAAAGAGAACTTAAAAAACTACCTCACAGAAATTGATAGGTGTTCCAAGCGCACTAAATTTCTGTTCGTATTCTGTTTGAACTGGATTATCATATTCACTATGATGCAAATCATAGCTAAGAGCAATAATTTCTAAACCGAATTCTTTAAACTCTTCCACAGAAAAGTCAAAAAGTGCTCGGTTATCAGTTTTAAAACGAAGGCGTCCTCCCTCGCCCAACAACTTTTTATAGAGAGCTAAGAAATTGCGATGAGTAAGTCTTCTTTTAGCATGTTTTGCTTTTGGCCATGGATCAGAAAAATTCAGATATAACTCTTTAATCTCTCCAGGTTCGAACCACTCCAAAATATTAGCAGCATCAGCGCAAATAACACGCATATTATTTAATTCCAAATCTTTAGCAGCTTGTGCAGGATAATAGGCAACACCTTTTTGAGTTTCAACGGCTAAAAAAGCCTTATCAGGGTTAAGTTGTGCCATACCAACGGCAAAACGGCCTTTGCCACAACCAATCTCCATGCAAAGGCGTTTACCTGGAAACATTTCCTGCCAATGCCCTTTAAATTTATCTAAATCTTGGGTAAAAACAAATTCTCCATCTAATTTTGCGAATGCGTCATCAACCCAAGGTTTTCTTCTTAATCTCATAATTTACCTCACTTAGTTAGATAGTATCCTAATTATATATTATACACTTTAAGCTATAATAGTGCCAACCAATTTAAACAAAAAAACAGCTACACAAAGATATTTTTGCGTAGCTGTTCTGTTATAAAATCCTATTGTAAATTATGATTAGTAAACCATTACTTTCTTACGTAAACTCTAGGAACACGCCAGTTAATATCGCAGCAGAGTTCATGAGAAATGGTTCCAGCTAAACTAGCAACGTCTTCCATAGGAAGCTCAGGTCCACCCATTACGATTACTTCAGTACCAATCTCAGCTTCGGGAATATCGGTAACATCAATCATGCTTTGGTCCATACAAATACGTCCAAGAATTGGCGCTTTCTTACCATTTATAATGCAATAACCTTTATTAGAAAGATGACGATTGAAGCCATCCGCATAACCAAGACCAAGAGTTGCTACACGAGTTTTGCGTTCAACATGTTTAGTGCGACCATAGCCAACAGGCTCGCCTTCTTCCAATTCCTTGATGTAAGCAATTTGAGCTTTAATAATCATTGCAGGTTGATAATTAGCATAAATTTCAGGGAAATCGCCAGGACGCATACCATAAAGAGAAATGCCTTGACGACACATATCCAAATGATATTCAGGAAGTTCTGCAATACCAGCACTGTTAGCAATATGCTTAATAGGAATGTTAATACCTTCTGCTTCGATTGCTTTCACGCCTTCCATATAACGAGCGAATTGCAGAGCAGAATATTCCTTGCTTGCTTCATCTGCAGTAGCAAAGTGAGAGAAACAGCCCTCAACTTCAATACCGGGCAGGGTCTTGATCAAAGCTGCAAATTTACCAGCGTTCTCTGGTTTTACACCAATACGATGCATACCAGTATCAAGTTTGATATGAATTTTAACTTTTTTACCCAATTTGAGAGCAGCCTCATTCAGCGCATACAGTCTTGCTTCATCATAACAAGCATGTGCAATATCATAAGCTACACAAGTTTCAGCTTCTTCTGCCACAAGACTACCCAATACCAAAATAGGTGCTTCAATGCCAGCATCACGTAAAATTACACCCTCTTGTAAAAGTGCAACTGCAAGAAAATCTGCGCCTGCAGCTAAACATTCTTGTGCAACACGAACAGCACCATGACCATATGCATCGGCTTTAACAACAGCACAAAGTTTTGCACCATTTGCCAAGCTTGCCCTAGCAACTTTAATATTATTATTGATAGCATTTAAATTAATCTCAGCCCATACGCCTCTATTGATATGCATAATATTTCTCCTATTCTTAAGAAAATAAATTTTAGCAAAAGAAAATGTATGGCCTGTTCTTAAATAGAACTAGCCATACATTTAGGATATAACTTACAAGTTTTTTTGTCAATGCACAAGAAAAGTATACTTGTACTATCAATTACACTTTTTATTTTTTGTACATTCCTTGGCTCTAGGACAATCTTTGCAAGCAAACTTCTTTTTCTGAGGATATTTTTTTGAGAAGTAGGCTCGTGCAGATATTATTATCAAGCCAATAGCCACAATATAACCGATATATTCTAGCATTTTGTTCTTACCGTATTCGCAAAATCACTATTAATCAGCAAAATGAGTGTTTTCAGTTTCCCAACGTTTGAATTGGCAATAACCCCAAGGTGCATAAAGTCCAAAAGTGATGGAAGTTAAAACCATAATAAAAAGCCATTGGAAGAAAAAGCCCATACCAGTACCAGTAAATTTCAAGGGACGACCTTCAACATAGGTATTACGACAAATCCAACGTTGTTGAGCACTATAAGCCCAAGGAAAATACAAACCAAAAGTAATTGCAGATACTACAGTAGTCCAGATCAGAAGCCAAGCATAACCAAAACCACTACCTTCAAATTTAAATTCTTTCATGTAGTTACCTCTTTCTATCACACATAATGTTCAACATACATCAAAAAACATTTTAGGCTGAAAATCTTTCAACTTTCAGCCTAATTATACACTATTTCAAATTTTTTGCAATAGTTTTTAAATATTTTTTGAGTTATTTAGATTATTGTAATTTTTCTTTCAGCAAAGATTGAACCATACCCGGATTAGCTTTACCCTTGGATTTCTTCATAATTTGACCAACTAAAGCACCCATAGCTTTTTGCTTACCAGCTTTGAAGTCAGCAACAGCTTGCGGATTTTCAGCGATGGTTTCTTCAACAAGCTTCAGAATAGCACCTTCGTCGGAAACTTGTTTGAGCCCAAGCTTTTCAACAAGAGCATTCGGAGCTTCATCTTCTTTGAGCATTTCTACGAATACTTTCTTAGCAAGCTTAGAAGACAATACGCCATCTTTAGTCAAATTAACAAGTTCAGCTAAATGAGCCGGAGTTACTTTGAATTCGCCAATTGTGATACCTTCGCTATTCATGTAAGCGGAAACATCACCAAGGAGCCAGTTTGCAACACCTTTAGCATCTTTTGCAGTTTTAACTGCTTCATCAAAGTATTCAGCCATTGCTTTAGTAGAAACGATTAAGTTTGCATCGTATTCGGAAAGCCCAAATTGTTCCATCAGACGAGCAAGTCTTTGAGCAGGAAGTTCAGGAA
>JAKSOJ010000025.1 GCA_024405645.1 Phascolarctobacterium sp.
GCAAAATAATTAAAACGCGAGATATTTGGTTTATACTGCGTTGAAATCGTAAAAGGACATGGGTCCGTACGTTTTAGTACTGTCCCCATGTCCTTTTCCTCTTTCGCCTTGTCTAAACACAAATCTTTCGCGTTTTTGGGTTAGGAAAACGAATACGATTCTTGCGTGTTTTTTTGTTTGGGAAATTTTCTAAACACAAATCTTTCGCGTTTTGGGTTAGGAAAATGTAATTTATGATTTATCAAGTCTAAGGCTTGATATGTTCACTCATAACTCATTACTAATTCAGCATTTAGCATTCAGAATTCGGCATTATATTAAACGTTCCGCATTAAAAAAGTTTGGTCATTCTTCTAAAAATCTGTTATAATAGTACTATTGTATTAAAATGGTTTAATTATAAGTGTTTGTAAAAATAGATGATAATTTTGAGATAAAAATTAACCATAATATAATAAGAAAAACTAAAATTTTTATTAAGAAAGCTAACAAAATTAACATAAAGAGAGAGGTAAAAGAAGCATGGCTTTAGCAACCCCGCAATCTATGATTAGGGAAATTACTGATAAATTGATGATCCACTGTGGCAAGACATCAGACGAGGCAACTAGCTCCGAGATTATGGAGGCTTGTGCCTTCTGGCTGCGCGATCAAATGGCTATTCGCGAGGTACAAACTCGTAAGGATACCGCAAGACACGAAAAGAAACAAGTTCATTATCTGTCCTTGGAATTTTTAATGGGCAGAAGCTTGATGAAAAACGCCTACAACCTGGGCGTTCTTCCTGAACTTCAAGAGGCTATTAAGCGTTTGGGCTTTGAACCTGCAGAGGTTTTCGAGGCTGAACCGGACGCTGCTCTTGGTAATGGTGGTCTTGGTCGTTTGGCTGCTTGCTATATGGACTCCTTGGCAACCTTGGAAATTCCCGCAGTTGGCTATTCCATTTGCTACGAGCTTGGTATTTTCAAACAAAAAATCGTCAATGGGGAACAACTCGAATTGCCGGATCCGTGGCGTACTGCTTCTGATTCTTGGCTGCTTCCTAAGGCAGGCGAAGCTGAAGAAATTCTCTTCGGAGGCACAGTAACTCACGAAATCGTAGATGGTAAACGCAAAATCAAATACGATGGAGCTACCAAGGTTTTGGCCATCCCCGAAGATATGCTTATCGCAGGCTATGATACTACTCATACTAATCATCTCCGTCTGTGGAAGGCTGTTGCAACTAAACCTCTTGATATGGCGCTTTTCTCCAAGGGTGAATACACCAAGGCTTTGGAAGAAAGAGACATGGCAGAAAGCATTTGTAAGGTTCTTTATCCCAACGATAATCATCCAGAAGGCAAAACTCTGCGTATGCGTCAACAATACTTCTTCGTTTCCGCAACCTGTCAATCCGTAGTAAAGAAGCATTTGGCCGTTTATGGCACCTTGGATAATTTCGCTGAATATAATGTTTTCCAAATCAACGACACTCATCCCACCTTGGTTATTCCTGAACTCATGCGTATTTTCATGGATGAAAAGGGTATGGCTTGGGACGATGCTTGGAAAATTGTCACCGATGCAGTTGCTTATACTAACCATACTGTTATGTGGGAAGCTTTGGAACGTTGGCCACAATCCATCATCCAAAACACCGTTCCTCGTATTTGGGAAATCATTGTGGAAATTGCTCGTCGTTGGCAAGCAAAATGCAGCGAATTCTATAATGGCGATATGGAAATCGTTAAGAATTTGGCGATTTGCTGGGATAACGAAGTGCGCATGGCAAATCTTTGTATCGCCGGTGGTAAAGCGGTTAATGGCGTATCCACCTTGCACTCCAACATTCTCCGTGACGATGTTTTCAAATATGCCTGCAAAATGAATCCCGACAAGTTCAAGAATGTCACCAATGGCATTGACCATCGTCGTTGGATGAGCCAAATCAATACTGGTTTGGACGCTCTGGTTAAAGAATTATTGGGTAGCGACAAGTTCCTTAGTGATGCTATGGAACTCAAAAAGCTTAACGCATTCCTTGATGACCAAAAGGTTTTGGATCGTTTGGCTGCAATTAAACGCGAAAACAAACTTAAACTTTGTAAATTTGTTAAAGAGTCTCAAGGTATCGAACTCAATCCTGATTCTCTGTTCGATGTTCAAGCTAAGAGACTCCATGAATATAAACGTCAACTGATGAATGTACTGCACATCATCACTCTCTATCATCGTCTGAAGGATAATCCTGATGCAATCAAGGTTCCTCGCACCTTCTTGTTTGGTGCTAAGGCTGCTCCTGGTTATGTAACTGCTAAACGCATTATCCAATTAATTAACTCTTTGGCAGCACATATCGACGCAGATCCTGTTTGCAAGGATAAATTAAAAGTAGTATTCCTGGAAAACTACCGCGTAACCATGGCAGAATCCTTGATTCCTGCAGCAGAGATTTCCGAACAAATTTCCACTGCTGGTAAGGAAGCTTCTGGTACCGGTAACATGAAGTTTATGATTAATGGTGCTTTGACCGTTGGTACTCTGGACGGAGCCAACGTAGAAATGCACGATGTTTTAGGCGATGACAACATGTTCCTCTTCGGTTTGCATGCTGATGAGGTTGTAAAAATGAAGGCAGATGGATATAATCCTCGTAGCATTTACGACAGCAATCCTGCTCTCAAGCGTTGCCTTGACCAAATCAACACTGGCTTTAGCGATGGCATTTCCTATAGCGACCTCTATGGAAATCTGTTGAATGGTTTTGGCGGAAGTGCGGACCAATACATGCTGTTAGCAGACTACGACGCTTATATCAAAGCTCAAGACAAAATCGCTGAAACCTATTTAGATAAGGATAAATGGAATCGCATGAGCCTGAAAAATATTGCCGAAGCTGGCATTTTTGCAGCAGATAGAGCTGTAGGGGAATATGCGGATAATATTTGGACCGTAGGTCACAGATTGGGTTAATATTTAATGCAAGCTTATTTTGATAGCCGAGAAGCAAAATTTAAAACTCCTTTTGGAGCTGTTAAGCCTGGTACTGAAGTTCTCCTTACCATCGATGTATGGGATGGAGAGCCTCAGGAGGTATATTTAATCGTAAAACCGGAAGGCGAGGAAGAAACATCCATCAAGATGGAAATCTTCTCCCGTCCTGGTGGGTTTACGGCTAAGACTGTGTTCAAGCCAGAAAAGGCTCAGCTCCTTTGGTATCGTTTTAAATTGGTTGATTCTTTGGGCTATCAATTTTTTTATGTGCCACAAGAAAATAAAGTTGGAGGCATTGGTAGGCTAGTTGAAAACGCTCAGGGATACTTCCAATTGACGGTATCTGCTTTGGAGGATTTACCTGCTTGGTATAAACGCGCAATCGTTTATCAAATTTTCCCTGACCGCTTTGCTAGGGAAAGTGGTGCTACTACCGAAAGCCTGACAGCTAAACTTGTGGGTCACGAAAATGGTCCCCATAGACAAATTGTTGATTGGGATTTTCCTCTTCGTTACGACCGTTTAGAAGATAATTCTATTAACACCTGGGATTTTTATGGTGGTACTATAAAAGGAATCATCGAAAAGCTGGATTATTTAGAAGGCTTGGGTATTTCTTGCATCTACCTTAATCCTATTTTTGAAGCAGCTAGCAATCATCGTTATGATACTGGTGATTATGAACGCATTGATGTGCTTTTGGGTTTGGAAGCAGACTTTAAAGAGCTCTGCACAAAGGCCAAGGAGCATGGTATCAACATCATTCTAGATGGAGTGTTCAACCATACTGGTTGCGATAGTAAATACTTTAATAAATATGGTAATTATCCTGACAAGGGTGCTTATGGGAATGAAGATTCTCCTTACTACCCTTGGTATACCTTTAAAAAGGATGGTTACGAATGTTGGTGGGGAGTTAAGGACCTGCCAGCCGTTAATGAAAACAATGCCGAATATCAGGCTTATATATATAATGTAGTAAAAAAATGGCTTGGTCTTGGTGCCAAAGGCTTCCGTCTTGACGTAGCCGATGAACTTCCGGACAGCTTTATTGCAGGTTTGCGTAAGGCACTCAAGGAAGCGGACCCTGATGCAGTTCTTCTAGGCGAGGTTTGGGAGGATGCGTCCAACAAGATTTCCTACGATGTTAGACGTGAGTACTTCCTTGGCAAGGAACTGGATGCAGTCATGAACTATCCTTTTACGGATGGTCTTTTGAACTACCTGACTAATAAAATTAATGCAAGAGATTTTTCCGAAACTCTTGCTTCTCTATATGAAAATTATCCCAACGAGGCCTTTCGTGGTAATTTGAATCTCATGGGCTCCCATGATAGGGTACGTGTGCTCACTTATTTGGGAGATGCACCCTACAAGGATTCCTTGACCGAGAAAGAGCGTGGGGAATATGTCTTAACTCCAGAACAATTACGCATTGCCAAGACTCGTTTTTGGCTAGCAAATGTTGTGCAAATGACTATGCTCGGTGTTCCCTGTATCTATTACGGGGATGAAGCAGGGCTAACTGGTTATACTGATCCCTACAACCGTGCACCATATCCCTGGAGCAAGGAGGACGAGGATTGCCAAAAGATTGTGCGCGAGCTTATCGAACTGCGTCACATTCATCCTATTTTTACAGAGGGTACTTTCGAACCCTTGAATTTGGGAGAGCAAGTATTCGGTTATGCACGCAAGCTGGATGGGGAAGTTGCAGTTGTACTAGTCAATGCGGATCAGAACAATTGGAACCAGGCTTACCTGCCCAAGTACACTACTCGTGCTTTTGAAATGCTTGGCCATGCATATTGGGAAGTGCGCGATAATGATGTTTATGTGAGCCTGCCTCCCATGAGTGCTAGTATTGTTTATTTTGGCAAAGAGCAAGCATTGGGGAAAATTCCTGCTAATGGTAAAGGCGTGCTTTGTCACGTAACAAGCCTGCCCGAAGGAGTTTTTGGCAAGGATTGCTTGGATTTTCTCGCAGATTTACATGAAAAAGGCTATAATTATTGGCAAATTTTGCCTTTGAATCCCACAGATGATGGAGGAAGTCCCTATGCGGGACCATCTGCCCTGGCAGGAAATCTTAATCTTACGGGTATGGACGAGGCTGAACTATTTGCGAAATATCAAGAATTTACTCCTGATGCTGAGTATGAAGCCTTTGTTGAAAAGAATAAATATTGGCTGAAGACATATGCTATGTACGAAGCCTTGAAAAAATATTACCTCGATGCGCATTGGTGGGAATGGAAGGAAGAACACCAAAACTATAGCGAGGCGCTTTGGAATAATGCTGCTCTTGCTAAAGAGGCAAACCTCCAAATCTACTGCCAATACATCTTTGATAAGATGTGGAAGGAAGTTCGTGCTAAAGCAACTGAGCTTGGTATTTCCATCATCGGGGATTTGCCTATGTATGTGGCTGCTGACTCTGCAGATTGTTGGGCTCATAGCGATAGCTTTGCATTAGAAAATGGACGAATCATCAAGGAATCAGGTGCTCCACCAGATTATTTTGACCCTAAGGGACAACTGTGGGGAAGTCCTGTATTTAATTGGAAGGTTCTCGAAGACAATGGGTATGCTTGGTGGTTAGACCGTTTCCAAAGAGCCTTTGAACTTTATGATTATGTTCGCTTAGACCATTTCCGTGGTTTTGCTGCTTATTGGGAAACTGAAGCTGGGCAATTACCTACCACTGGCAAGTGGGTTCCAGGACCAGGTCTAAAGCTTTTCAAGAAGGCGTATGAAAAGTTTGGTCCACTGCCAATTATCGCGGAAGATCTGGGCAAGATTACCCCAAGCGTAAGACTTCTGTTAAAAGCTTGTGGTTTCTATGGCATGGATGTTATGCAATTTGCCAATAGTGACCCGAGAACTAATGATTATAATCCTGGCGTGGAAACAATTGCTTATACAGGAACTCATGATAATGCGACTCTGTTGGGTTGGTGTTTGGAAGGGTTCGTGAAAAAAGCTGAAGCAGAAAAATTGGCTAAAGCTGTAGAAACTGCAGCAAGCCAAGCATTAACTGAAGATGTAGCAACTGTGGAAAGAGAAACATCTACTGATGAATCCGAGGCTGAACTGCTCGCTAAAGCAAAACTGCAAGCTAAGGAAATGCTAACCAAGCTTTTCGCATCCAATGCTCCTATCAAAATTGTTCCGTTGCAAGATCTACTTGGTCTTGGCAATGAAGCGAGAATGAATACTCCAGGTACTTTAAAAGGTAATTGGTCTTGGCGGGCAGAAAAGTTCGATTTTTAATTATAAAAAATTAGGCTCTGGCTGAGAGGCCAGAGCATTTTTCCAAGAGAGAAGATATCAAGAGGTTTATAAATTAATGTATAATGGTCCTATTATAGATGCACATTTTCATTATTTTAATATAGATGGATTTGTTAATGTAGCAGCTAACGCAGGCTATGTTAATACCAATGCTTGTTGGCAAGAGATTTGCAAGCAAAACAATATCATTATGAGCATTGCTATGGGCAATACTCACGATGCTACCATTCGTTATGGCGGTATTGCACCAAGACTTATCAATCTTGCTAGGCCTTTTGATGAAGAAAATTTCAATCAA
Source organism: Phascolarctobacterium sp. (assembly GCA_024405645.1). GTDB lineage: Bacteria > Bacillota > Negativicutes > Acidaminococcales > Acidaminococcaceae > Phascolarctobacterium_A. The sequence continues at coordinate 6,569 of JAKSOJ010000025.1, forward strand.
GATGCTAATGTTTGCTACTGTCTTGGGGTGGATAGCGAGCTGATTACTCCTGATAAGATAGAAGCTACTGCTCAGGAATTTGAGTTTTATTTAAAGCAGGATCCTATAAAATCTCATTGTGTGGGTATCAAGCTTTATCCTGGTTATAATTCTGTTTATGTAAATGATAAGAGACATTGGCCCTTGTTCGAGTTGGCTAAGGCTTATGATGTGCCAGTTGTAATCCACACGGGTGATACTTCTTGGCCCCACGCTCATCTCAAATACAGTCATCCTCTGACTGTTGATGATGCTGCAGCTGATTTTCCTGATGTACAATTTGTCATTGCTCATTGTGGCTGTCCTTGGTTCCAGGATGCTTGTGAGGTTGCAGCGAAGAACGCTAATGTAGCGATTGATTTGTCCGGGCTTGTTGCTGGCAAACCAAAACCTGTTCATCTTTTCCTGAGAAATGCAGGCTTTTTCGACAATCTGCGCACTTGGCTCAATTACATGGGCGATTATAGTAGGGTTATGTACGGAAGCGACTGGCCTCTAGTAAACATTCCACTTTACATTCAAACTATGGCTCATGTTGTTCCAGCAGAGTATCACGAGCAATTCTTCTATAAAAATGCTTTGAGGATTTTTAAGAAAATGAATGGTGTTTTGGAAAGCGTTGGAGCAAGTATGGTTGATGTTAAGGACAAGTAAATATTTGTAAATTCAAAAGGCAGTATGTTGGTTCAAGAATCTGAAGAGATTCATTTTGAACTAGCATACTGCCAATTTTTATGTTATTGGAAGGGGAATAGATCACCTTCAAATATTTAATATCTTTTTAAATTCAGGAAGATAATGGCGAGACACAGGGATTTCCTTTTGTGAGCAGTTATCAAGAGTCAAGATAAAGGTATCATTAAACCAGGGAATTATTTCTCTAATCTTACTGATATTCACAATAAAGGACTTGTGGGTTCTCAAAAAACCAAGATTCTTAAGTTTTAATTCAACATCCTTGAGCGATGCATTGATTTCATATTCTCCGTTATTTGTAGATACGATAACCTTTTGCTGTTCTGCTCTGATAAGGCTTATTTCTTCCATTGGATTGAGGAGGATCATCTTATCATTGTGCCAAACAGGAAGCTTAAAAATATCCTTGGGCGCAATGTTTTCCATTTGTTTCTTTTGATTGCGGAAACGCATAATGGTCAGGAGGATGCGTTCTTGAGTATAAGGCTTAAGCACGTAGTCGAATGCTTGCAGCTCAAAGGCTTGAACAGCGAACTGACCATAGCCTGTAGAGAACACGATGAGAGGCGGATTGCTAATGGTAGAACGAATAATACGCGCGATTTCAAGACCATTAACCTGGGGCATTTCAATATCCAGGAAAACTATATCAGCTGTATTATTTTGTAGATAGTCTAAAAGCTCTTGTCCAATTGAACATTGTGCAACTATCTCAACATCGTTGATATTTTGCAATATTGAGGAAAGCTCTTGTCTTGTTGGGAATTCATCATCAACTATTACTACTTTAATCATCGCTTTCGTCCACCTCCATATAAGGAATTCTCATTACGACCATAGTGCCTTTATCAACACGACTGTATATTCTTAAATGGTTTTTTGGTCCGTAGAGAGTAATAAGTCTTTGATTGACATTTGAAAGACCAATGGATTTTTTGGGAATAGATGTGTCAAAGATAATTTTTAAAGTTTCTTTGGGGATACCCAAACCATCATCCAAGACGGTGATTCTAAAATAATCCTTGCGTTTTTCTATACGGATGAGGATTTGTCCACCTGATACTTTGGGATAGAGCCCATGCTTAATAGCATTTTCAACTATTGGCTGGAGAATGAGTGCTGGAACCTGGAAAGACTCTTCAATATCTATATCGTAGTTAACCTTAAGCCTGTCACCAAAACGAGCTTGTTCAAGATGAATATACGCATTGATGTGTTGCAATTCGTTGCGAATGGAAATCATAGTGTTTGCATCCGTAAGATTGTTGCGATAGTAGCTTGCAAGGTCGTTAATTAGGGATTTAGCAGTTTGTGGTTGTTGGGAACAGAAATAACTAATTGTGCTAAGCGCATTGAAGAGGAAATGAGGGTTAATTTGGCTTTGGAGCGCCTTGATTTCAGCTTTATCCAAAAGCTCTGCTTTCTCCTTGATACCATGCACGGTAATTTGATTGGTAATCATTGTACCAATACCTTTGGCAAGAGTGTTTTCAAAAGGGGTAATCCCTGGGGTTAGAATATGACCAATGCAGAAATAGCCAACATGGTGTTTATCATTATGGATAGGAATACTAATATAGGAACGGATTACATCAAGTTCAGTAGTAGGTAGCTTAAAGGAAGAAGCGAATAATCTTTGGAAATCATTGGTAAGAAATTTTACAAATGCGGCTTCTGTTCTATAGGATGAAAAACCTAATATTTCATCTAAAGAAGTAATTGCAACAAAATCAAAGGTTTCAGCTTCTTGTAAAATGATATCGGTAGTTTGGGACGCACTTGTTGCATTTAAACCATTTTGCAGAATAGAAATACTGTTATTGGTAATTTTCAAGGCTGTTTTAGCACTGATGCCCTCGATTATTTCTTGTTGATTGTAGAAACCTTCTAAAATGCCAATAAAGGAGCCAAGTCCGATGGAACAAGTGAATAACAAAGGGAAGAGCATATCTTCAAGAACATAACCATTGGGGAGATTAACAGAGCATAACACAGTTATGGCGATGTATAAAGCAGAGAAGATAAAGCCAAGAATTGCACCATTGGCATATATGGATTTTTGATGCTGCAGCCATTTTGCAAGGTAACCGGAGGCAATGCCTAGGACGAGCATCAAAGGATAGTGAACAGGAGAAAGTGGAATTGGCATGAACGTATAGGCCAAAAGGGAACTAATCAATCCAGTAAGTCCACCGATTAATGGACCTCCTATAAAACCTGCTGCAAGTACAATTGTCAGTTGATTATTAATGCTAACAGTCCGCATTAAAGAGCCTGCGAAAATATCAGCTACGGCTATTGCGATAAATAGAGCAGAAAATAACAACTTGCTCTTAAGCCGTTTCCTTAGCGTATTAATGATGTTTCGCATTTGCGTTGTACGGCAGAGAATGGCAAAAAATACCAAAATAATGAATAGCCGCGCGCACAGGTTAATGAGAATGTTATACCAGATCATAGATAGCTCCTTATAAGTTATCCTGGAATGTATCGAAAATTCTTAAAAATTGATTAGCTAATTTAATTATAATATAAAATGCTCAATTTGTGCAAAAGAAAAGGGGGGAAAATCATCTTATTTCCATATTTTGTAACATAAAGGTAGATTTCTGCATCTTACCCCCAAAAAGGTATATAAAAAAATTATTGTGCTAAAATGATAATGTAGGGAAAAGTTGTGGCTTAACCTAAACCTTGTTGATTTTATACTTGTCTAAGTCTAGAGGCAAGCGTATTAATTTTAAATACCAGAGGAGGTAATTACTATGAAAATCAAAGTAGCAGCTATTCAAATGAATTGTGAACTGGCTAATGTTGACGCTAACCTGGCAAGAGCGGAAAAGTTGCTGAAGGAAGCAGTTGACCAAGGTGCTAAATGGGTAGTATTCCCCGAATTGTTCAATACTGGCTACTGGATTCCTAAACAAGATGTAGAAATGGCAGAGGATATTCCTAATGGTCGTACTACTCAATGGATGATTGAACAAGCTAAAAAATACCAAATTTTGGTAACTGGTTGTATTTTAGCTAACACTCCGAACAAGGGAATCATTACTGATACTGCTTTAACCGTAAACGAAAATGGTTTGATGGGTAAGTATGATAAGGTTCATCTTTGGGACAACGAAGAATTACGTTTCCAAAATGGTGCAGAGGTTCCTGAACCTGTTGTTTATGGCGATTTGAAGATTGGTCACCAAATCTGCTATGAAATTGGTTTCCCTGATCTGTCTCGTCTGATGGTTCTCAAGGGTGCTAACGTAATCGCTTATCCTGCAGCCTTTGGTAGAGCTCGCTACTATGTTTGGGATATTCAATCTAAAGCTAGAGCATTGGAAAATGGTATCTATGTTATCGCTGTAAACCGTGCAGGCGTTGATGATAATACCGTATTCTTGGGTGGTCATTCTCGTATCGTAGCTCCTAATGGTGAAGTACTGTGCGAAGCTGATAGAGATAGCGATGCAGTTCTGGTTGCTGAAATTGATCTCGATAAATGTACTGAAGCTCGCCGTACAGTTCCTTATTTGAGAGACTTGAACAAAGCTCTTGTTAAATCTGAATGGGCTAAGCTGTAATCTGATTTCTTATTACGAGAGGAGGTCTGTGTCATGTCATTAAATACTTGGATGATATGCGGACTTGCATTATATGTAATCTTTGTA
>JAKSOJ010000026.1 GCA_024405645.1 Phascolarctobacterium sp.
ATAGGTTGAATTTCTAAATAATCGTAGAAGGAAGCAATTCTTATTAATTCTTCCTCGCTTGCGCCAGAAAGAATCGCTCTATACAGTTCGCCCGCTTCGCAAGCTGAACCAATAATCAGACCTTCTCGATGTTCAGAAATTACTTCTCTAGGCAAAAGAGGTCTCTTATATAAGTAACGAAGATGGCTAATAGAAACCAATTTATAAAGATTTCTTAAACCAGTTTCGTTTTTTGCAAGAATAATAATGTGGTAACTAGCCTTTTTGGGAGCTTTACTCTTCTTGGTAACATCTCCGGCTTCTTGCTCCAGTGAATCATCCCCAAGCTTGTGGTCAGCCATAAGGTAGCCTTCCATGCCATAGATGAGTTTCAAATCAGATTTTTCATCCATTACCTCATCAAAGCAGAACGGAAAGGCTTGAACGACACCATGGTCAGTAATAGCCAAGGCTTTGTGGCCCCATTTAATAGCCTGTTTTACCAGGTCTTTCATGGGAGTTACTGCATCCATCTTACTCATTTTGGTATGACAGTGAAGTTCAACACGCTTAACATCAGCGTTATCCATGCGCTTAGAAGAACCTTCTATCTTTTTAATTCCCACGGGCAGAAACACAATTTCTTGAGAGAACTTGTCTATCTGCACATCGCCCTGGATACGAAGCTTCATGCCAACCTTAAATAGATTTTTGAATTCTTTGGCATCCTTTTTGGGATCAATTTCTTGCTGAGGTGCTCCCCCATGATTCCATTTGCCACTGTTGTAGGGCTTAGAGAAAACCTTTTTAACAGTAATACCACCTTCACCATCATATAAGCTGAAGGAAATAATTACAGAACCAGTTTTAGTTTCTTTTTCAACGAAAGATTCCAAAGAGCCATCAGGAAGGTAAGTTTTTACAAAAGTGCCTTCTACTACGACATTATTTTCTTCTTCGATAATAGATACTAAAGGACGTGCTTTGGATTCTTTAACTTTTTTCCCCCAGAGCATTGAATCGTCTTTTTTGTCACCATAGAGAGTTTCCATAGCTTTAAGATATTCGGGATCCATCTCTGGATCTATATATTCAGCAGGGGGCTCTGGCGGTGGAGGAAACTCACAGCAAGGATCTGCAGGAGCATATTCATCTAAAGGTGGTTCTGGTGGCAAAGGAATATCCTCTGGCAAAGGTTCACCTGTACAATCTGTAATTACATATTCTGGATCATCGGCTTTTTGAACTAACTGTTTACCATCTTTATCAGATATGAGGACTATTTCCTTTAAAGAAAAAGCGTCCTTCAAAGCGGACGCCACTTTCTTAATTAACGAGGGTGGCAGAGCAGCATTACTTTCATAATGCAATTCCCAAACCGAGGACGCCTCATCTACACATATTTGATTTACATGGAAAAATTGAATAGCAAATCTTTCTGAATTGCTAAACTGAACAGAACTCAAAAATGCAATAAACTTTTCTTGATCCGGTTTAAAGCAATATTTTATCTGCATAATATCTTATATATCGTCTTGTGAACTTAGAACTACATCTAATTTATGTAGTCCACGAATAATTTCTCGTGCTTCGGTTTTATTGTTAACTTTTATATAAATATCGAGCTGCAAACGACCGTTCTTTTTGTCTTTTTTTACCGCAAGGCTCTTAATGTTGATACCATTTTCGGTTAAATAACTAGACACTTGAGTAATGGACTCCGGTTCATTTACGACATCAACCTTTACATAGCTACGGTCTGTGCGTGTGGAAGCAGCAAATCTTTTATCCCAATTGTTGAATACGACTAGGGTAATTAAAGTCATAAGGGTTGCTCCGGCACTAAGAATATACATACCGGAGCCAACTGCAAGACCAATTGCAGAAATAATCCACAAGCTAGCAGCAGTAGTTAAACCTTTAACAGTTAAGCCTTCATGCATAATAGTACCTGCACCAAGGAAACCGATTCCACTAACTACTTGTGCTGCAATACGCGCGGTATCACGACGTGAACCTAAATCCTGTCCCCCAGGAGTTACATTAACGATACCGTCAAAGCCGTAAATTGAAACTAACATAAAAAGTGCAGAACCAACACATACAAGAATGTGAGTTCTAAACCCTGCAGGTCTATCGCCACTACCCCTCTCCAAACCTACAATGCCACCAAAAGCAGCAGCAAGAAAGAGTCTGAAAAGCATCATGGTTTCGTGATTTGAATTTATAACTGTAAGAAAATTGTTATAAAATTCCATATATATCCCCAAAAATTACAATTCCAAAACGAATAGAATAGTTCCAATGCAATGAAACCAAAGGAGACGAAAACGTCGACCTTTGCTTTCATTGCAGATTAGCTATTACAATTGTTTTAACATATCAACGATGGTTGCAATGTAGTCAGAATCCATAGGCAGCATGGAAACTTCACCAGTTTTACGTGCTTTAACTTCCAAATTACCTTCTTTAATGGTCTTAGGACCAACAACTACACGCAGAGGATAACCGATAAGATCTGCATCTTTGAATTTAACGCCAGGTCTTTCGTTACGATCGTCGATTACAGCTTCAACACCAGCCTTCTTGAGAGCTTCGTAGATTTCGAAAGCTTTATCCCAAGATTCTTTATCTTTGGCATTTACAGGAACTACCAATACTTCATAAGGTGCGATGCTTACAGGCCAAATAATTCCATCTTTGTCGAAGCTTTGCTCTACGCAAGCAGCCATAGTACGACCTACGCCGATACCATAGCAACCCATATACATAGGTTGTTCTTTGCCATTTTCATCAAGGAAGGTAGCGTTCATAGCTTTAGAATATTTAGTGAACAGCTTAAATACTTGACCAGCTTCAATGCCACGAGCTTTTTCCATTTTAGCTCCGCAATGAGGACAAGGATCGCCCACTTGAGCAAGACGGATATCTGCAACAAAGGTCGGTTTGAAGTCACGGCCAGGATTTGCATTTACATAGTGATAGCCTTCTTTATTAGCGCCACAGCAAATGTTATGCATTTTCATAACGCTTTGGTCAATAACGATAGTAACCTTTTCAGGATCAAGGCCTACAGGACCCATATAGCCACCAACAGTACCAGCTTCTACTAAAAGGCTTTCGTCTGCCATTTCAACTTCGTTAACACCAACGGTATTAGCAACTTTGATTTCGTTAACTTCGTGGTCGCCACGAACGAAGCAGAGAATGAGACCTTTTTCGGAGCTAAAAGCAACTGCTTTCATGCTCTTATCAACAGGAGCATTTAGGAATGCACATACGTCTGCAATAGTTTTGCAGTTAGGAGTTTCAACCATTTCCAAAGCTTGTTCAGCTTCTTCGGGAGCTTCAACTACATTAAGCTCAGCCTTTTCAATATCTGCTGCATAGTCGCAGGAAGTGCAGTAAGCAATTTCTGCTTCACCAGTATCAGCAAGAACCATGAATTCATGGGAACCATTGCCACCGATAGCGCCAGAATCAGCTTCTACAGGACGGAAGGTTAAACCGCAACGGGTGAATACATTGGTATATGCATCATACATATCTTGATAGGATTTATCCAAACCTTCGATATCGCGGTCAAAGGAATAAGCATCCTTCATAATGAAGTCACGGCTACGCATCAAACCAAAGCGAGGACGACGTTCATCGCGGAATTTATCTTGGATTTGATAAAGGTTAAGAGGAAGTTGACGATAGGATTTAACATCCATACGTACCATGCTAGTAACTAATTCTTCATGAGTAGGACCAAGGCAGTATTCATGGCCATGACGGTCTTTTACACGAACCATTTCAGCGCCATAAACGCCCCAACGGCCAGATTCTTGCCAAATTTCAGCAGGTTGCATAATTGGCATCATAATTTCTTGAGCGCCTTTATTGTCCATTTCTTCGCGGATAATGTTTTCAATTTTCTTGATTACACGCCAAGCCAAAGGCAAATAGGTGTACATACCATTGGTAGATTTACGAATAAAACCAGCACGCAGTAAAAGTTGATGACTGGGAATCTCTGCTTCAGCAGGAACTTCACGCAGAGTAGGAGCATACATTTGAGATACTTTCATTAGTGAGAAACCTTCCTCTCGATTAAAATTTTATCAATTTCAACGAATAATTCGTCAATAATTCTGTCTTCAGGAACCTTGCGAAGAACTTCTCCCTTACGGAAGATAAGTCCTTCTCCTTTACCACCTGCAATACCAACATCTGCCTCACGAGCTTCGCCAGGACCATTTACTACACAGCCCATAACTGCAACTACAATGGGTTCAGTAATTGAGTCAAGGCGTTTTTCAACCTCCAAAGCAAGCTTCTCAAGGTTAATTTGAGTACGTCCACAGGTAGGACAAGAAATTAAAGTAGGTCCGTATTCACGGAGTCCTAAAGATTTTAAAATATTATAAGCAACCTTGACCTCATTAACTGGATCACCAGTCAAAGAAACGCGAATGGTATCACCTATACCTTCGGCGAGAAGAGTACCAATACCTACAGCAGATTTAATAATACCGCTGTTAACTGTACCTGCTTCAGTAACACCTACATGTAATGGATAATCACATTGGCTAGCCATGAGACGATAAGCAGCAAGAGTTGTCGGCACGTCATGGCATTTCAAGGAAACTTTTATATTACGGTAATCCATATCTTCGAGGATTTTGATATGACGCCAAGCAGCTTCAACCATAGCCTCAGGAGTTGGATGACCATATTTTTCTAGTAAATCTTTGGGCAAAGAACCTGCATTTACACCGATACGAATAGGAATATTTTTAGGACGAGCAGCTTCAACAACGGCTCTAACCTTGTCTTCACCACCGATATTGCCCGGATTCAATCTTAAGCCATCTACTCCAGCTTCAATAGCAGCCAATGCGAGCTTATAATCAAAGTGAATATCAGCGATAACAGGGATTGGACTTTCCTTACAAATTCGTTTTAAGCCTTCAGCAGCAGGCATATCAGGTACCGCACAACGAATAATATCACATCCAGCAGCAGCGAGCTCACGAATTTGAGCTAGAGTTGCATCTGCATCATGCGTTTTAGTATTTGTCATGGATTGAACAGTAATCTTTGCACTACCACCAATCTTTTGAGAGCCTAATAAAAGCTCTCTAGTTTGTCTACGTTCAAACATAATATACCTCTTTAAAATCTTGTAATATCTTTAAAGGTTGAATAGATTGTAATTGCCAAGATTAAACTAATGCCAACATATTGGATGCGAGTCATCCATACGGGGCTTAAAGGCTTGCCTCTTAAAGCCTCGATAATTAGTAAGATAAAGTGGCCACCATCCAAAGCTGGTAACGGCAATAAGTTTACTACGCCAAGGTTGATACTCATAAGAGCTACAAAGCCAAATAGAGGTCTAAGTCCCTTTTCAGCCATTTTACCAGCAACCTGAGCTACACCAATTGGTCCGGCTACATCGGCAGAAGCCTTGCCTACAATTATTTCTTTCAAAGAATCTATCATATACTGAACACAATAGAATGTGTAATCAATAGCCATTTTGAAAGAATCAATAGGACCTACAGATTCATGTAAGATACGAGGACTAATACCAATGAGAGCTCTCTTAAGTTCAGGATCGTATTTAGGAGTCATGGTAAAGCTTTGTTCCTTACCATCACGTTCAATCTTAAGAGATACCTCTTTTTCTCCGTTATCACGTAAAGTAGTAACAACGTTTCTCCAGTCAGTTATTACTTTATCATTAATGGTGAGAATTTTATCTCCCACCTTTAGTCCTGCTCTCTCTGCTGCAGAAAATTCTACAACCTTACCAAGTACAGGAGCATTATCAATCTTATCTTGACCTTCTACCATATAAATTCCAGTGAACAGTATAATTGGCAGAAGGAAATTCATAAATACACCAGCAAGGATTACAGCCATACGAGCAGGTATGGATTTACTATTAAATCCATTTTCACAGGGCTCGTCTTCTGGATCCATTCCAGCTATTTTATTATACCCACCTAAGGGAATCAATCTGAGAGAATATTCTGTGTCCCCATCTTTTGTTTGATAGATACAGGGACCAAAGCCAATGGCAAACTCTTCAACCTTCATACCAGTCATTTTAGCAACGATAAAGTGACCGAATTCATGAACAGTAATAAGAATGCCAAAGACGAAAATTGCAGCTAAAACTGTCAGCAATGTAAGTCTCCTTTTTTCTAACCTTCACTACAGGTTAGAAATAATCTTGCGAGCCTCTTCACGGGCTGCACTGTCACAAGCCTCAATATCTTCAATAGTAGGTTTAAGGATATTGCTATGAGCTTGCGTAACTTTATTGGTAATATATGGAATATCTAAATATTTAATTTTATCTTCTAAGAATGCGTACACAGCCTCTTCGTTTGCCGCGTTAAATACGCAAGGTAAGGTTCCTCCAGCCTTGCCACACTCGATGGCAATACCAAGAGAAGGAAATGCTTCCATATCGGGTGCTTCAAAGGTCAAAGTGCCATGTCGAATAAGATCTAACTGGTCAAAAGCGACTGGATAGCGTTCTGGATAGCTCAAAGCATATTGAATTGGTAAACGCATGTCAGGTTCACCTAACTGAGCAATTACGGAACCATCGCAAAACTCTACCAAGCTATGAACAATACTTTGTGGATGTACTACTACATCAATCTTTTCATAAGGCATATCAAAGAGCCAATGTGCTTCAATTACTTCCAGACCTTTGTTAGCCAAGGTAGAAGAATCTACAGTAATCTTCTTACCCATGGACCAATTAGGATGATTTAAACATTGAGCCAAGGTTACATTTTCTAAATCACTACGTTTTTTCCCGCGGAACGGTCCACCACTTGCAGTAATCAGAAGACGCTTAACTTCGTTTTCACGCCCCCCACGCAAGGATTGGAAAATAGCAGAATGTTCACTATCCACAGGAGTCAGGCTTACACCTGCTTCTTTAATGGCACTCATTACAAGGCTACCACCTGCGACAAGAGTTTCCTTATTAGCCAATGCAATATGCTTGCCTTTTTTTATAGCAGCCATTGTTGGTCGAAGACCAGCATAGCCAACCATGGATGCAAGAACGGTATCAATGCCTTCATAGGTAGCAGCTGCTAAAAGTCCCTCTTCCCCAGTTAATATTTCTGTTTTACCATGATAACGAGAGGTTAAACGCTTAGCAGCCTCAGGGTCAGTCAAAACAGCAAAGTCAGGCTGAACAAGATTAATTTGTTCCTCCATAAGCTTATCAGAAGAATGAGCTGCCAAAACACGTATTTTCATTTTTTCAGGATTAGCAAGTGCAACATCAATTGTTTGACGACCAATGGAGCCTGTCGAACCCAATAAAGAAATATTTTTCATAATTAATACCTTGCGACTAATTATTAAGCATCATAGGAATAACGCTAGAAATAAGCATAATGTAATAGAAAACAGGAGCTGTAAAAAGTAGACTATCAAACCGGTCTAAAACTCCTCCGTGACCAGGGAAGAAATTACCAGAATCCTTAATGTCGAAGGATCTTTTGATAATTGATTCGATTAAATCTCCTAAAGGAGCGAAGAAGCTAACAGATAGAGCCAGTGCTACTGCTTGCCAGAGAGGCACGCCTAAATATACGACAGTCAAGGCAAGTACGGAAATAAAGCAGCCTACAAAGCCACCCACTGCACCTTCTAAGCTCTTTTTAGGACTAACACTACAGAAAGGATTCTTCCCGAAAGCAGAGCCTACAAAATAAGCAGCTGTATCACTCATCCAAGTACCAATTAAGGTAATCCAAAGGCAAACCTCACCATATTCAAAAACTCTAAAGCCTAAATCAATATGAGGACCATAATCAAAGCTTCTTAAAATAATTACATGTGAGAAAAGTACACCTGTATAGATAAATCCCCACATAGAAAGACCAGTATTGGCAATCCATTTACCATCGTTAAACTTACAATGACGATATAATCCTTCAAGAGCATTAAATATGAAAAATAATGCAGTGAACATAGTCGTCAAAGCCAAAGAAATTGCAGGCTCAATTTCAAAATGATATACGATACCACCTAAGCCAACAACTAATGCAACACCTAGTCCAGAGCTTAAGTAATATACACGATAACCGTTCTTCTCTGCCATGCGATGATATTCAAACCAACCAACGCAAGCAAGAACAAATACTGCAGCTGAGAAAACCCAACCGCCTTGAGTAATGATACCGATAGCAGCACAAATGCCGACAATACCGGTTATAATCCTTGTTAGCATACAGATTCTTCCTTATTTCTTCTCTACTAAACCACCAAAACGACGTTCACGGCCTTGGTAAGCAAGAATTGCTTCTACCAAATGATCAGGGGTGAAATCAGGCCAATAGGTCTTTGTTGTCCAAATCTCTGCATAGGCAATTTGCCAAAGGAGGAAGTTGGAAATGCGCAAATCTCCCCCAGGACGAATTAAAAGATCTGGTGCAGGTAATCCTGCTGTATAAAGGTGATCTTCAAATACTTGTTTATCTATTGCACTTACGTCGAGGCTTCCATCTTTCGCTTCTTGAGCAATACTTTGAACTGCTTGAAGAATCTCGGCTTGACCTCCGTAATTAATAGCCAAATTTAAAATGATACCAGTATTATTTTTAGTTTCACGAATCGCATTGTCCATCTTCTCAATAACGACGGGAGGAAGCCCTTCACGAGAACCAAGAAATCTTACTTGTACGTTATTTTCGTTAAATTCTTGAATTTCGGATGTGAGGTAACGACTTAACAAATCCATAATGAAATTTACTTCAGTTATGGGACGTTTCCAATTCTCCGTAGAAAATGCATAAGCAGAAATTGCTTTGACGCCAATTGCATCTGCTGCACGTACTATAGTTTTAAGAGTTTCTGCGCCTTTTTGATGACCAAAAGTACGAACCTTTCCTTGAGCTTTCGCCCATCGCCCGTTCCCATCCATAATGATAGCAATGTGCTTAGGAATGTTGTTCATATCCAAATCGGAGATATCAAACTCTAATTTTTCATTTTTTACTGGGGACTTTGTTTGAAACAAACCTTTAAACATATCAAACCTCAGTATATTTTAAGTAAAATTTAGGGACTACTATAAAACAAATATAGGCAGACCTCCACATAAACAGTAGAGGTCGCCTGATATTTAGAATAATATTTTCAATTATTCGATAGCGCCTACAGGGCAGTTAGCTGCGCAGCAACCACATTCTACGCAAGCGTCTTCAGAGATTTGGCGTTTGCCGTCTTCTACTTCAGAGATAGCACCAACCGGGCAGTTAGCTTCGCAAGCACCGCAACCGATGCAAGCATCTTTGTCAATTTTCAGAGCCATGATTAATTCCTCCTTGTAAAATTAGATTCTATAAACATACGTTAATAGAACAGATTTATCTGACAGCTCTTGCTGTCTTACTACATATTTGCGAGGCACAAGTCCTGCAAATTTGTCGTCTGAATCACGAGGCGGTAAAAGAGATTTTGTTTCACAGGTATAACCTGCCTCCTCAAGTCTTTTAATTGCCTCTTCAAGCTTTAATGCAAGTACGGACGGAGCCATTATACTTCCATTACTTCTTTTTCTTTATTAGCATTTACTGCGTCGATTTCTTTCATGATTGCGTCAGTAATCTTTTGAATCTTATCAGTAGCCTTCTTAACTTCGTCTTCAGTTACTTCTTTAGCTTTTTCAAGCTTCTTGATTTGGTCATTTGCATCACGACGAAGGTTACGAGCGATTACACGGTAATCTTCGGATTTTTTGCGAACAACCTTAACAAGTTCTTTACGACGATCTTCAGTAAGTTGAGGAAGATTCAAACGAATTACAACACCATCAGAGTTAGGATTGAGACCTAAATCAGACATTTGAATTGCTTTGGAAATTTCTTTAAGAAGATTCTTTTCCCAGGGTTGAATTACAATCATGCGAGGTTCAGGAACGGTAACACTTGCTACTTGGTTAATGGGAGTGGGAGTTCCGTAATAATCAACGGTAATCTTGTCCAAGAGAGCTGGAGTTGCACGGCCTGCGCGTACGGAAGCTAAATCAACACGAAGAGCATCAACAGTTTTATGCATCTTGCCTTCCATATTGGTCATGATTTCTTGAATGGTTGCCATTATAAATTACCTCCTACCAGGGTGCCAATCTCTTCGCCCTTAGCAGCTTTTAAGATGTTACCTGGTTCATCAATATTAAATACTACAATAGGAATCTTGTTGTCCATGCAAAGAGAGATTGCAGTGGAGTCCATTACGCTAAGCTTACGTTGAATAACTTCAATGTAGTCGAGCTTATCAAATTTCTTAGCATCAGGGTTTTTAGCGGGATCTGAATCATAAACACCGTCAACGCCTTTTTTAGCCATCAGGATTGCATCAGCTTCGATTTCAGCTGCACGCAATGCTGCAGTTGTATCGGTAGAGAAATACGGATTGCCAGTACCAGCTGCGAAAATAACTACGCGAGCTTTTTCCAGATGACGAACTGCTCTACGACGAATATAGGGTTCTGCGATTTGTCTCATTTCAATTGCAACTTGAACACGAGACGGAACGCCTAAATTTTCTAAAGAATCTTGAAGAGCCAGGGAGTTAATAACGGTTGCTAACATGCCCATATAATCGGCAGTTGCACGGTCCATACCCTTGTTATAGCCAGATAAGCCACGCCAAATGTTGCCGCCACCATTAACTACTGCAACTTCAATTCCTTCATTTGTTACTTCTTTGATTTGTTTAGCCAAGGAGTAAACTGTTTCGGGGTCAATGCCAAAGCCTTTAGCACCGGCCATAGCCTCGCCACTTAATTTTAAAATGACACGTTTAAACTTTTTGTCTTCTGCCACTTGCGCTTCCTCCTAACACATATTCTTAACTTATTTGATTTTCTACATAAAGACAGAAAATCCTCTTCTACGTCAACAAATATTATAGCTCAAATCATACCCT
>JAKSOJ010000027.1 GCA_024405645.1 Phascolarctobacterium sp.
CGCTGGCCGGTAACGGAGGGTTATACCCTCAGAGCAAACCACCCGTTAGACGGGTGGTGCTGATTTGCGAAAAGTTAAGTGTTGTGGTATAATATAATATCTATTTGTGTGCACTTTTATGATATGTGTAATACAGTTTATAGTTATATTTAGAAGATTATACTTTTTAAATAATGGTTAGAGGAATTTTTGATGTATGGTTTGATTAGTGGCATTAAGCCTCGTAGTATTGCTGAAACTGCTGGCATAAAAGCTGGAGAAAAGCTGCTCAAGGTTAATGACGCACCAATTAAAGATATAATTGAATTAAGCTTTGCTGCTGCCGATTATCAGGTAGAGTTGGAAATAGAGAATACCCAGGGCGAGGTTCGTAAGCTTGCTATTGAGAAAGCTCCGGACGAAGATCTTGGTTTAGAATTTGAATCTGCAGTTTTTGATAAGATTAAAACCTGCTATAACAAATGCGTTTTCTGTTTCGTTGACCAAATGATTCCCGGCATGAGACCAGGTCTCTATGTGCGCGATGACGATTATCGCCTCAGCTTCTTATATGGTAATTTTGTAACTCTTACCAATATGAAGGATGAGGATTTTGACCGTATCATTCAAACACATCTGACTCCTCTCTATGTTAGTGTGCATGCTACAGATCCTGAAGTTCGTTGCAAGATGATGAATAATCGTTTTGCAGGACAATTAATGGATAGAATTCATCGTTTAATAGATGCTGGCATTCAGCTCCATTGTCAAATCGTCTGTTGTCCTGGCTATAACGACGGGAAAGTTTTGGAAAAGAGTTTCCACGATTTATATTCATTATATCCTGGTGTTCTGACCATGGCTGCTGTTCCTGTGGGTATCACCAAGAATCGTGAGGGACTTGCTCCCATGCGTGGTTTTACCAAGGAAGAGGCTGCTGAAATAGTAGATATGGTTACCAAGTGGCAAAGAAAATGCCGCAAGGACACTGGTACATCATTTATGTATTTGGGTGATGAATTCTACCTTCTAGCTGAAAAGAATTTTCCGCCTAATTCTTGGTACGATGGCTTTCCTCAATTAGAGAATGGTATCGGATCGACACGCAATTTCCTTAATGATTGGGAAGCTACATTGAAAACCTTGAAGAACTTTAGACCTAAGGAAGATGCAATTATTCCAGTTGGTGAAGGTGCTTATAAGGTTCTGGCTCCTATAATGGAGAAATTCAATAAGAAATTTGGCTCTAACCATCAATTTATCGCTGTAAAAAATGAATTCTTTGGTGGTAGAGTTAATGTAACAGGTCTTTTGACTGCAGGAGATATTTTAAAAGCAATGCCTGAAGGTAAGCATCTGATTATTCCTGCAATAACCTTAAATACAGATAAACTTTTCTTGGATGGCATGACCTACCAAGAATTTAAGAACACTTACAAGGGTAAAGTTAGCATTGCAGAAACTGCAACAGAATTACTTCACTTGCTTGTAGAAAGATAAGGAATATTATGCTTCAAGTTTACACTGGTACTGGTAAAGGAAAAACTACTGCTTCTCTGGGAGCAGCAGTTAGAGCGTTTGGCTATGGTTACAAAACAATAATGTTCTCTTTCCTCAAGGACGATTCAGAATACGGAGAGGCGAGAGCAGCCAAGCAGTTAGATTTTATCGACGTTCGTCAAGTTGGACGTGATGCTTTTGTAAACTTCCATAACCCTGATCCAATCGACCTTGAAATGTGTCGTAACGGTTGGGAAATGGCCAAAGAAGCAATATTAAATAAAGAAGCGGGCTTGATCATTTTAGACGAAATGAACATAGTCCTCTTAACAAAAATGCTTCCTTTAGAAGAGGTTGTTGCCTTTTTAAAGGAGCATAAGCACGATCTAGAGATTATAACAACAGGTCGTGGAGCTCCAGAAGAGCTTATCAAAATAGCAGACCTTGTTACCGATATGCAGGAAGTAAAGCATTATTTCCATAAGGGCGTATCAAGTCGTAATGGGTTTGATCATTAAAAAGAATTTATTTATACGTTAGTTAGAGAGATTTAAGGAGAAAAGAAAATGGCAAAACCTATAGTTGCAATCGTAGGTCGCCCCAATGTTGGTAAGTCCACACTCTTTAATATTTTTGCAAATTCTCGCATTAGTATTGTAGAAGACACCCCGGGCGTAACTCGCGATCGTTTATATGCAACCGCTGAATGGCTTGACCATGAATTTATGATGGTTGACACCGGCGGTATTGAAATTGAAACTGATGATGCAATTGTTGTATCTATTCGTGAACAAGCGCAAATCGCTATCAAAGAAGCAGATGTAATAGTATTTGTAGTTGACTGTCGTGCTGGTATGATGAAGGATGATGAAGAAGTAGGTCGCATGCTTCTGAAATCTGGCAAACCAGTAATTGTGTGCGCTAATAAAGCGGATTCTCCTAAACAAGAAATGGAAGGTGCAGAATTCTGGGGCTTAGGCTTTGATACCGTATGCTTTGTTTCTGCATCCAACCACACTGGTTTAGGCGACCTTTTGGACGAAGTTGTTGCACATTTCCCTGACCAAAGCACTTTAGGTCAAGATGAAGAAGATGAAATTAAAGTTGCACTCATTGGTCGTCCTAATGTTGGTAAATCTTCTATTTTCAACGCTTTGATTGGCCAAGAACGTAGTATCGTTTCTAACGTTGCTGGTACCACTCGCGATGCTATCGACACCCCTGTAACACGCGAAGGTCAAAAATTCGTTTTCATCGATACTGCAGGCATGCGTCGTAAAGGCAAAATTGACGAACCTATCGAAAGATATTCTGTAATGCGTTCTCTGCGTGCTGTAGACCGTAGCGACGTAGTTCTTATGGTTTTTGATGCTGTTGAAGGCGTTACCGAGCAAGATAAAAAGATTGCAGGTTATGCACACGAAGCAGGCAAGGGTGTAATCCTTGTAGTTAACAAATGGGATTTGTACGAAAAGGATAATACTTCTACTCTTCGCTACACCGAAATGCTTCGTAAAGAATTGGTATTTATGCAATATGCACCAGTTGTTTATGTATCTGCTGTTACTAAGCAAAGAATTCACCGTTTGCCCGAGGTTATCAAATACGTAGCAGAACAAAATGCAATGCGTATTTCTACCTCCATTCTTAACCAAGTTATCGAGGACGCAACTGCAATCAATCCGCCTCCTTCTGATAAGGGTGTACGTCTTAAGATTAAATACGTTACCCAAGTTAAGATTAAACCTCCGACATTTGTCTTCTTTGTTAACGAGCCGGAAATCATGCACTTCTCCTATCAACGTTATATGGAAAACAAACTGCGTGAATCTTTTGGTTTCGAGGGTACACCAATCCAAATTATTGTTAGAGGCAAACAAGACGAAGAATAATCGCCTCACAGGAAGTAAGACTTATTAGAGAAAGCGAGAGATGTTAAGGTCATGGAAAACATAGGCTTTATGCATTATGTGCTGGGCTTTTTAGTAGGCTTTGTTTTTGGTTCAATACCAACAGGCCTGTGGATTACAAAAGCTCTCCACGGAATTGACATACGTGAATATGGTAGTAATAATATCGGCACCACTAATGTTTACCGCACTGTTGGAGCCAAGACTGCAATTATGGTCCTTTTAGCAGATATGCTTAAGGGCGTAGTAGTTGTAGCTCTCCTAAAATGGTACATGGATTCCGATTTATTGATTGTGGCAGCAGCCATGGGTGCAATTCTAGGACACAATTATTCCTTGTTCCTTGGTTTTAAAGGAGGCAAGGGGGCTGCAACTGGTATGGGCCTCATTGTTTATTTGCTCCCCAAGACAAGTATCTGTTGCTTCATTATTGCTGCTTTTTGCATCTTCACGACCCGCTATGTAAGTCTTGGTTCTATCATGGCTTCTATTGCTGCTCCTATTTTAACATGGTACTTCGGCTATCCCTTGCCTTATGTAGGACTTGCTTTCTTTGGAGGAGGATTTATCGTTCTTCGTCACAAAGCTAATATTCAAAGGCTATTGAATGGTACCGAAAACAAGATTAAAGAAGGGCATGCAGAAGATTTAAAGAAGAAATAGCGTACTATCTCCCTTGTTAAGCAAGGGAGATTTCTTTTTGAAAATTCGGAGTATTAATAACCATAAAGTGTTATAATTAACTAGATAGATTATAAAGGAGGCATAAACTCATGAAATTATTAAAGGTTTGCACATTAGCAATGTCTTTGTTTATTGGCACAGCTTGCTTTGCAAAAGATAGTTTAGCTTTCGATAATAAAATAGATTATGCTGATAAAGCGAATTGGGCTTGTTTAGAGCTTGAAAAGGATAAACCTGTTGATGTATTTTTCGTTGCTCCTACCGTTGATATGGGAAAGGATGGCAATCTTAATGCGTCTTTGAATGCTACATATAAGCAAAAATTTATAGGTGCTACTAATATGGAACGTGGTATATATGACCATGTTGGTCGAATCATCGCACCATATTATCGCCAAGCTACCTTTGCCATTTATAGTATGTCCTTAGAAGACCAGGAAAAATATTTGGTACCAGCTTATTCTGACATTCGTGACGCTTTTAAATATTATCTGGATAATTATAATAATGATCGTCCTTTAATATTGGCAGGCTTTTCTCAAGGCTCCGATATGATTATACGTTTATTAAAGGAATTCTATGCGGACAGAAAGTACCAAAAGAAATTAATCGCAGCATATTGCGTTGGTTGGCGTTTGACTAAGGCGGAAAAGCAGGCTAATCCTCATTTAAAGCTTGCTAAAAGGGAAAAGGACCTTGGCGGAATCATCCTTTTTAATTCTGAAACTAAGGGAATTACCAAAAGCATTATGATTCCTGAAAACTTTAAAACCTATTGCATCAATCCTTTGAGTTGGAAAACTAATACCAAGCTTGCTGATAAAAAGCTTAATCTTGGAGCATGTTTTACTGATTATAGCGGAAAAATCAATAAGGAAGTTCCGCATATGACTGGTGCTTATATTGACAAGAACCGCGGCTGTTTAGTCGTTCCAGATGTTAATCCCAAAGAATATCCGGCACATATAGTTCTAGACGGCATCTTCCATATCTACGACTATCAATTCTTCTACAGAAATTTACAAGCAAATGTAAAGACTCGTACAGATGCTTATTTAAGCAAACATAAATAGATGAAAGATTTTAAAGAAATATGTAAATATACTGGAGCTATAATTGCTTGGGTAGTTGGGGGAGGATTTGCCACTGGGCAGGAGGTATTACGCTTTTATTCTGCCTATGGCTGGGAAAGCTACATTATCATTGCCATCGACCTGGTTTTATTTACGCTCATAGTTAGATCCTTGCTTGTCTGTGGCTTCGAGCACAAGGATGACCAAGACTTTCATCCATATAAATTCTACTGTGGAACAAAGCTATCCAAATTTTATTACCTTATGGTTAATTTGGGACTCATTCTGCATATTGGCATGCTCATTAGCGCGGGCGGAACAACTTTAAACGAATACTACGAGTTTAACAGATTTCTAGGCTCTGTTGCTTTTGCAGTTGGGCTTTTGATAGTCTATCTATCAGGCTTCAATAATATGGTTTCTATCATTTCCAAGCTTGGCCCCTTGGTAATTCTGTTTGTTGTACTTGTAGGTTTCTACTGTACGACCAGGGATTTGGGCAATTTTCAGCATTTGGAAAAGTCTATCGAAGCCTTAAGTGACAAAATTATTGGCTATAACTGGCTATATTCTGCTATTCTTTATGCCTCTAGCAATTTTGTAGCTTCTGCTTTTTATTTTACTGCTTTGGGCAAACACTGCTCTTCAAGAAAGGTTGTCAATATTAGCGCAGTACTAGGCTGCGGAATTTTGATGCTTACAATATGTATGGTTAGCTCTGCAATCCTTCTCAATGGAGAAGCTATTGCAGCTTATGACGTTCCTAATGTATTTTTAGCTACAAGCATTTCACCATTCTTAAGTAGTTTTGTAACTGTTTTGCTGTGTTTAGCCATGTTTGGCTCTTCCTGTGCAGATGTATGGAGCTTTTCGTCTCAGTTTTTTAAAGAAAACAAACGTAAAAACCAAATCTTTGCGACTTGCGTTTTAACCGGTTGCTTATGCTTTGGTATGCTTCCTTTTAGTACCGTTTTAGGCATTATTGGACCTGTAAATGGTATTGGAGGATTTATCTTTATGTGTTTAGTAATATACAAGGGCTTTAGCTTGTAAGGAGTTTTTGATGATTAAAGGTGTACTTTTAGATTTTGATGGCACAATAGCCAATACAGGCGAACTGATTCTTTCTTCCTTCGCCTATGCAGTAAGAACTTGCTTGGGCCGAGAAGCAAAGCGGGAAGAAATGCTTGCAACCTTTGGACTTGTTATTCACGACGCATTCTTTATGTTTACACAGGATGAAGAAAAAATCACAGAAATGCGTGATGTTTATAGAGAAACCCACAATAAAAACCACGATAGAATGATTAAAATTTATCCAGGAGTTAAGGAAGCATTTGAGTCTTGGAAAAAGCAAGGCATAAAAATAGGGGTAGTAACAAGTAAAAAATCTCCTATGGTAACTCATGGATTAGAGATTTTAGGGCTGCGCGAATACGTTGACGCAATTGTCGCAGCAGACCATGTTACTAATGGCAAGCCCGATCCAGAACCAATGCTCATGGGCTTAAAAATGCTTGGTTTGAAACCTGAAGAATGTGTAGTGATAGGTGATAGCCCCTTTGATATTATGAGCGGCAGAAGGGCAGGTATGAAGGCTTATGCTGTGTCTTATACCGATTTAGACAAAACTAGATTCGGAGGCGAGGGGGAACCTACTGCCTGGATTGATAGTTTAGAAGATTTATGACAAATAAAAAAGTCTCTCTGATATTTCTTCAGAGAGACTTTTTGCTTACTTATGTCTTTGTTATCAGTTCCAGAAGTCTGTTTCTTCTTTTAAACCTGCTTCTTTAGCTACATAATGAGGATTCTTACCAGCTTCCAATTGTTTAGTGTAATCCTTGAGGCATTTAGCAGCAACTCCACCTAAAAGGAGAATTGCTGGGACATTGGTTACAACCATAAGTCCTTGGCACATATCGGCCAAATCCCATACGAGACCTGCATTGGAAACGGTACCTACATAAATCAAAATAGAGGAGAATACTCTGAAGCCCATGAGCAATTCTTTACTAGGTTCAGACTTAAGAATAAACTTGATGCAGCCTTCACAGTAGGAATAGTTACCAATGAGAGTAGTGAAAGCGAAAAGGCACATTGCAACAGCTATGAAGATAGGACCAAAATCGCCTAAAGTACTTTGGACTGCGTTTTGAACATATGCTGCGCCAGATACTTCTTTGGTATGAGCAACGCCGGTAGAGAGGCACATCAATGCGGTAGCTGTACAAATAATCAAGGTATCGATAAAGACGGAAATCATTTGTACGAGACCTTGTTTAACAGGATGGGAAACGTCTGCAGTTGCAGCAGCATTAGGAGCAGAACCCATACCAGCTTCGTTAGAATAAAGACCACGTTTAACACCCAGCATAATGCAAGAGCCTGTAAAACCACCAAAAATTGCTTGGAAATCAAATGCATTAGCAAAAATTTCACCGAACATAGCAGGTACATTACCAATGTTCAAAAGAATTACGATAATGGAAACTGCAACATAAACAACGCCCATAACAGGAACCAAAAGAGCAGTAACTTTTACAAGACGTTTACCACCACCAAGAATAATCATGGCAAAAAGCACGGTCAAAATAGCGCCAATGATCATCGGAGTAGTAGTCTTGTCGTAAAATTTGAATGCTGCAAAGGTAGATTGTAGATTGTAAGCAGCAAGCATATTGTAGCCAACTGCGTAGGTGAGAAGAATTAAGAATGCGAAAATACAACCGAGCCATCTTTGTTTAAGTGCATCTTGCATGTAATATGTAGGACCACCATAGCTAGACCCATCCGCACTTTTCTTTTTATAGATTTGGGCGAGAGTGGATTCTACAAATGCAGAAGAACCACCTAAGATAGCTGTAATCCACATCCAAAATACAGCGCCAGGGCCACCTGTACAGATTGCTGCGGATACGCCAATGATGTTACCAGTGCCTACACGTGATGCAGTAGAGACCATTAAAGCACCAAAAGAAGAAATGCCTTCTTTGTTTTTGGGCTTTTCTAGAATAACTTTACAAGCTTCTCTAAGCATACCGATTTGAGGAATGCCAAGAAGAAATGTAAAATATACTCCTGCTGCAAACAAAAGCAAGGGCACGATAAAGGGTTGATAGAGGAAATCTGAGATTGCGAGGATGACTGCGTGAATACCTTCCATAATAACTTCCTTTCAAAATTAAATGTTTATTCAATATTCTACCACGAATGGACAAATTTGGCTATATCATTTTATTTGTCCTTTTTACGAGGACTTTTAGAAGCTTTTATTTAGAAAAATCTAATTATTGGAAAATTTTCTTAGGTATATGTTGAATTTTGTATCTATAACAGAAGGGTGAATTATATATATAATCGTGCTATAATTAATAATGGTGGTGAAATTATTATGCAAGAAGCAAAAATCAAAAAAAGAAAATCTCCTTGGCGATATTTGCTTTGGATTCCAGGAATCGCTATAATTGATATACCCTTGATGTTTAGCTTTATGTACTTAGATACTTGGTTACTTACTCCTGAACCAGGCAAGGTTGGACACCCTCTGCCATTTATCAGTATGATTGGTATGATGATAATACTTGCCATAACGGGGATTGTGACTTGTGTGTCCTTATATATGACAATAAGACAGTATTATTTAAATAAGAAAACAGATTTAGACAGTTAGAGGTAGATTATGTGCGCTAGATGTATGTTGATTTGGGAAGTTGAATTATTAAAAGACAAGCTAGAAGATATAGAGGATGACTTTGGTTGCTGGTTTGACGTAGATGTAACCGAAGATCTTATGGTGCTATGGCGTGCTTATAAAAAGTTTGGTAATGAAACTGTAGAGCTTCTGAGTAATGGGGAACATGGCTGTAATGTGAACCAGTTCGAAGAAGATGTAAATAATATGGCTTCCGCTATAAAAAATGCCTTAGCGCTGCTAGGAAAGTAGGACAGCAAAGGGTAGAAGTATCTGTGTTTTAAGATTTGTTACGGAGGTTTTATTTTACAAATGAAAAAGATTTTAATTATTGGTACAGGCGGTACAATTGCTAGTATTCCTTCTGAAGATGGCTTTGTTCCTGGCTTGGATGCCAATGCTCTCATTTCCATGGTTCCTGGCTTAAGTGAGCTTGCTGATCTTGAATGTTTGCAAATTATGGACCTAGATAGTAGCAATATTGGCCCTGAGCATTGGGAACTCATGGCAGAAACCATTCAAAATAACTATGCTAAATACGATGGCTTTGTATTTACTCATGGTACTGATACTATGGCTTATTCTGCTGCTGCTATTAGTCAAATGGTAAATAACTGCCAAAAACCAATTGTATTCACAGGCGCTCAATTAACTATGGGCGAAGAGGGTACTGATGCTAAGGCTAATATTTACTTTAGCGTTATGACCGCTGCTAGCGATTTAAAGGGCGTTGTTATTGCTTTTGGCGATAGAGTTATTAATGGTCTTATGGCAAAGAAAATGTGCACAGAAAACTTTAATGGTTTCTGGAGCATTAATGCTTTACCCTTGGCTGAGATCAAAGATAATAAGCTTGTATGGCATAGTACTATTGGTGCAGGCTATGGTGAAGGTGAGTTTTCCGTCCAAACCAAGCTTGAAAAAATGGTTGCTGTAATCAAAATTACTCCAGGCCTTTCCAGTGATGTTTTAGATTATTATGTGGCTAAAGGCTATAAGGGCTTGGTTCTGGAAAGCTATGGGGCAGGCGGTGTTCCTAATGCAGATAACAACTGGCTTCCTGCATTAGAGAGAACTCTTAAGGCTGGTATAATGGTTTATTGTGCAACCCAATGCGTCTATGATGGTGTACATTTGGACCGTTATCCAATCGGTATCCTTGCAGAACGCTTAGGTGCTAAATCTGCAGGCTATCACAATGTTGAAGCTATCCTTACCAAGCTTATGGTAGAACTGGCAAAATAATGAATTAAGAATAAACGCAAATATAAAACAGAGAACTAGCGCTTTGCTGGTTCTCTGTTTTTGTCTTATTGTATTTATACAAATCAATTAATTAAAAATTCACAAATCGTTCACCATTTCCAGGCTTCGCGACCTATAACGCTATCATAAAAAATGTTATAATAAAATAGATGTAATATGCAGAGAGGAGAAATCATATGGTTTCGTATGCAGTTATTGGTGTTATAGCTATAGTGGTCCTTGTTCTGCTTGGCAATGTACTAGGTCATATAAATAGATTAAGTAGATCATTAAATGGTTTTCTAGCTTTAATACATGCCTTAGGTGGTATGGATAAAAGAGATTTAGCGATACAAAAGGATATCCCCAAAAGTGTTTCCTCTATGACGAAGCTAGAGCTTCCTCGTATCGAGAAGGACTTCCCAGAGTTTCATTGGCCTGAATGGAAGCAACGCTGCGAGAATATTATGAAAATGTATCTTGAGGCTGTAGAACATAAGAACCCTAAAATGCTCAAAGACGTTGGTTATGGCTTATCCGAGCAGGTTCGCCTTGCTATAGAAGAAAATCGTGACCATGAGGTTAACGAAGCCTTTGATAATACCAGGATTCATCAAACAGAAATCACTCGTTATGAAAGAGATAAATTTCTCTGTCGCGTTATTGTTCAAATGGCAGTAGAGTATCGACATTCTCTTCAAGGACCTGAAATCGAAAAGGCTCTTGTTAATGAAAAGGAACAGCATCGCTACGAAATCGAGCTTGTTTATGTTCAAGATATTTCTGCCATGAGTGATGAAACCATGGGAGTAGGGGTTAAATGTCC
>JAKSOJ010000028.1 GCA_024405645.1 Phascolarctobacterium sp.
AGTGACCGCAATCACTGCACCTAACAATCTTTCCGCATAATATTATATATAATTTAATGTATATCTGCAAGAGAAAAATGTGTTATAATCTAATGCAGAAACTAACACGAGAGGTGGACATATAAATGATTGCTAAAAGAATGAGTAATTTTGCTGCTTCTGCAACTGGTGCTATTGTAGCACGTGTTGCTGAACTCAGGGCTCAAGGACAAGATATTATCAGTTTAAATGTAGGCGAACCGGACTTCCCCACTCCTCAAAACGTAAAAGAGGCTGGTATCCTTGCCATTAACGAAAACAAAACCAAATACACTGCTAACAATGGTATTGTAGAACTGCGTCAATCTGTTTGTGATAAACTAAAAGCAGACAATGGTCTGAACTACACTCCGAAAGAAGTCTGCATCACAGTTGGTGCAAAGCAAGCGATTTTCAATTCTGTTATGTGTGTCGCTGAAAAGGGTGACGAGGTAATTCTCCCCATCCCCTGCTGGGTTAGCTACACTGAAATCGTAAAAATCGCAGACGCTACCCCTGTTTTTGTTGAAGTAGATAAAGAAAACAACTTCGATTTAGATATCGAAGCAATCAAAAAAGCAATCACTCCCCGTACTAGAGCAATCCTAATCTGCACTCCCAACAATCCTAGTGGCGCTGTTTATAGCGAAGCCAAGCTGCGTGAATTGGCAGAACTCGCCGTAAAACATGATTTTTGGATTATTGCAGACGAAATTTACGAAAAACTTATATACGATGGTGAAAAACATTTCTCTATCGCAAGCATTTCCCAAGATGTTTGGAACCATACCCTTACCGTTAACGGTATGAGTAAAGCATATGCCATGACTGGTTGGAGACTTGGTTATGTAGCAGGCCCAGAAGAAGCTATTGCAGGCATTGTCAAACTGCAAAGCCAGGTTACCTCCAATGCTGATGCTATTGCTCAATATGCTTCTGTGGAAGCACTCACCGGTCCCCAAGAAACCATCGACTTCATGGTTGGCAAATTTGACGAACGCAGAAAATATTTAGTAGATAGATTAAATGCAATGCCTGGCGTAAGCTGCCAACTTCCTAAAGGTGCTTTCTACGCTCTTCCCGATGTCTCTGGACTGATTGGCAAAACCTATAACGGCAAGGTTTTAGAAAACGCCATCGACGTAACTGCCTTCCTTCTGGAAGCAGCTCATATTGCAGTAGTTCCAGGCGATGCCTTCTATATTCCCAACCATATCCGTATCGCCTACTCCAACTCTCTTGAAAATATCAAAAGAGCTATGGACCAAATGGAAGCAGCTATAGGAATGCTGAACGCTTAATTCTAATAAAACAGTTACATATAATCAAAAAGCAGATGCTTGGCTTATGCCTTGCACCTGCTTTTATTGTTTTATGAAAATGTTATGCCCAAATAGCCTTCATGATATTCTTGTATTCGCCTTCCAAATGTTTAATGATAACATCGAAAACAGTATAAATCATGTTACCATCAGTACCATTGGATTTTTCCAACATACAAACATCAAGAACAAGAGAACCATCTTTAGCAAAATAGTATTTGAACATCTTGTAGCTACTATTAAGGCTATCTATTAACTTTCTCAGACGCAGTTCGTTCTTTTCATTAAGAGCCTTATCAGCAACGACTACACGTATCATACCATAAATGCTACTATCAAGAATAACTAAAGTTACAAGGTTTTGACCTTCTACGGTAATACGAGATTTGAAAACGCAAGTATTCAAATCATCATGAATTTCTTCCATTTCAAAAACAGTGATAAATCTTTCTTCCAAAAAAGTTTCAAAGGCTTTAGCTTTTTCGTTCATCATAATAAATTACCTCTTTTACTTATTTCCCAAGAACCTTATGAATAGTTTTAACAACAACATCCATATCGATTGGCTTAGCGATATGACCATTCATGCCAATAGATTCTGCTTTCTTGCGGTCCTCTTCGAAAGCATTTGCAGTCATAGCAATGATAGGAATATTTGCTTTCTCCATATCGTCCAAGCCTCTGACTTCTTTGGTTGCAGCGTAGCCATCCATAACGGGCATTTGAATATCCATTAAGATTATATCATAAGTATGGGCAGGAACTCTCTCTATTTCTTCCTTAACATAAGAACCATCTATCAAACAAGTAACACTAGCGCCTCTTTCTTGCAAAAGAGTCATGGCAATTTCTCTATTAAGCTCATTATCTTCTACTAAAAGGATGCTTAAGCCATCTAACTTATGACTAAAAGCCTCTGTTTTTACAGAAAAATCATCGCCTTCATAGGAGCAAGTTGATTCTTTATCAACTACTTTAAGCTCGATATTAATCTTGAAAATGCTACCCTCGCCAGGAATACTACTTACATCAATAGTACCGCCCATCATTTCAACGATGGCCTTACAAATGGACATACCCAAGCCAGTACCCTGAATCTTGCTGACAGTACTAGTACGTTCGCGTTCAAAGGATTCAAAGATATGCTCTATAAACTCGCTGCTCATGCCAAGGCCTGTATCACTAATTGTAAAGCAATACTTGGCATAGCCCGGTTTATCAGAATCACTTTGATTAATTTTTAAAATAATAGTCCCATCTTCAGGCGTAAACTTTACGGCATTACCCAAGATGTTAAGAAGCACCTGATTAAGGCGCAAAGAATCGCAAATTACATGGCGATTACGCAAGTCTTCTACATCGCAGACATAGCGTAATCTCTTACGATGTATATCAGCCTGCAAGATAGCCATGATTTCTCTTAAAGAATCAAGCAAGCAAATCTCACTCTCATGAAGCTGAACCTTGCCACTTTCAATTTGGCTCATGTCCAGTACATCATTGATTAAATTCAAAAGATGATTACTACTTGACTGTATTTTTTTCAAATAATCGGAAACCCTTCTGGGATTGTCCAAATTGTCAATAGCAAGATTTGTAAAGCCAACTATAGCATTCATAGGTGTACGTATGTCATGGCTTACATTGTTCAAAAAGATAGTTTTGGCAACACTAGCCTTTTCTGCCTCTTCAAGAGCATCCAACAGCCTTTGATTCTGCCTATTTTCTTCTTTTATTCTTTCGGTTACATCTATGGCAATAATATTAGCGATTAGATGACCTGTAGCAGGATCTTTGGAAAGAAGAATAGTATCGCTCAAATACATATCAAATTTAGGCAAATAGTAAACGATGGACTCGTATCTAGAGTTCTCTTCGAACATTTCCTTCAAGCCAGCACAGGTAAAGATTCGTTCATCGCCATCTTTACAGAACTGCAATCTAGTCGACTTGCGAGCAAGGTCACAAGCAAGGTCATAGCTGCAAGGAGCAGTCAAGCCCAATCTTTTGAAGAAATTACGACCAGTGCTACTTATTACCTCTTCCCTTAAAAGACCTTCATCGACGTCGAAGGATAAAGAATAAAAGGCTTTATGCATCAAAGCTTCACGGTATTGCTTACGTTCGGATTCAGCTCTAAGTTTAGCAGTTTCCTGCTCAGTAATATCCTGAATCAAACTGTAGATAAGCTTAGCGCTATAGGGACCCATAGCTCTACGGCCAAAGTCACGTACCCACTTTAACGAACCATCCTTGCACTGAACTCGATATTCCAAAGAAAATTCATCACCTGTACCTAATTGTTCAGTTATCTCCTTATGAATACGGGGAGAATCTTCCCAATAAACGTTCTTAGCAGCAAAACCACCATTATGTTCTTTAAACTCATCTACAGTATAGCCCTGAATTGCAGCTACCTGTTCACTTACATAAACATAGCGATAGCCAGGCTCATCTTTGGAAATCTTTAGGCCACCATTCAAGCCACTCAGAATCGTGGACAAGCGAGTATCCATTTCATGATATTTGCGTGATAATGATTTTTTGGTGCTTTCTACCAGTTTGTTTTGATGCTCCTCTTGTTGTTTCTTTTCTTCATTAATTTTCTTTACAACAGCAAGAAGCTTTACAAGCTTGCCATCTTTAAATTCAGATGGAATTAAAGAAAGCCTGCACCAACCTAGTCTAATGCCTTTATATTCTCTGGAAACAATGTTATTTCCAGCTAATTCTCTCACCATATTCTCGGGACGGATAAATTCTGCAATCATATCCCTATATTCTGGCTCGATGGAAGCACATACTAAGTCATAAAGATCCCAAGCAGAACCGCTTTTATAAAACACAGCATCTAGTTGACTTTCCAACTTGATTTGTTGGAATGTAGTATTAACCAAATCAATTTCATAAACATTATCAAACATTCTCGATAATGCAGCGCTCACTCGACGTTCTTCCTGAATATTCTCTTCTATATTAATATTTTTATCTAAACTCTCCAGATTTTCGTTCATAAAAATCTCTCCTAGTTACAATGTACACACTAATAGCAAATTATACTGTATAGATAATCTATTATATTATATCAAAAATACCAAAACAATTTTTGAACAATAATCGAACTCTTTATGAAGATTTTGTGAAAATTAAAAGGACTGTAAAAACTACAGTCCTTGAAATGTTTATTTGGTGGAGACGAGGAGAATCGAACTCCTGACCCCCTGCTTGCAAGGCAGGTGCTCTCCCAGCTGAGCTACGCCCCCAAAGGTTATTAAGTTTTATAAGGTTGGTGGGCCCAGTAGGGGTCGAACCTACGACCAGCCGGTTATGAGCCGGCAGCTCTACCACTGAGCTATAGGCCCAACATTACCAACAGAATATATTCTAAAGCATCGGCTAACTATTGTCAAGACCTAATCCAAGAAATCTTTCAATTTTTTGCTACGAGAAGGATGACGCAGTTTACGCAGAGCTTTAGCCTCGATTTGACGAATACGTTCACGAGTTACGCCAAAGTGCTTGCCTACCTCTTCCAAAGTACGGGAACGTCCATCCATCAAGCCAAAACGCAATTCCAAAACCTTACGTTCACGCTCGGTCAAGCCAGCCAAAACTTCCATAAGTTGTTCACGAAGTAAAGTGAAGGAAGCAGCATCAGCAGGAGCCGGAGCATCATGATCTTCGATGAAATCGCCAAGATGAGAATCCTCTTCTTCACCAATAGGAGTTTCCAAGGATACAGGTTCTTGAGCAATTTTTTGAATTTCACGAACGCGTTCAACAGAAATATCCATTTCCTTAGCAATTTCTTCCGGCAAGGGTTCACGACCATTTTCTTGAAGCAATTGTCGAGAAACACGGATGAGCTTGTTGATAGTTTCAACCATATGTACAGGAATACGAATGGTACGAGCTTGGTCCGCAATAGCACGAGTAATCGCTTGGCGAATCCACCAGGTTGCATAGGTAGAGAATTTGAAGCCCTTATTATAGTCGAACTTTTCAACAGCTTTAATAAGGCCTAAATTACCCTCTTGAATGAGGTCAAGGAACAACATACCACGACCAACATATCTCTTGGCAATACTTACAACCAAACGCAGATTAGCTTCGGACAAGCAACTCTTAGAAGCATCGCCTTGTTTGATGATTTCTTCCAAAAGCTTATTATAGGAATCTTGCAATGCCTCTACTTCTTTAGCATCGATACCCATACCAGCTTCAGCCATCATCTTGCAGTAATCAAGCAGAACTGCAATTTCTTGTACATGGTGATGTTCTTCTTCATCTACTGGAATATCGCAAACAACTTGTTCACAGCCAATAACCATACAAGCCTGCTCGCTCATAAGACGTTGCAGGTGTTTGCGTTCTTCATGAGTTAATTCATAAATATATTTAGGATATTCTTCTGCAGTAATGGGATTGTCTTGAGCCAAACGTTCTTTAACTTCGGCAAGGATAAGATATACACCTCTAACCTTGGTTATAGCCCATTCGCTATCTAAATATTCTTTAGTTTTCGCTAAAATATCTTGAGCACTAGCGCCCTCTCCAACCGGAGATTCTGCCAAATCAGGAAACTCGCCAGCCAAGATAGCCTCAGCCTTGCGACCCTTATCCATTCTTTTAGCCAATTTAACTTCGTCCTCACCAACCAACAGAGGTACGCGGCCAATTTCTTTAAGGTACATACGAACAGGGTCGTCAATGCTTACACCTTCAAGAATTGCAGTATCCTTTAAATCGGTAGGCGGAATTTCTTCTACATATGCTTCACCATCATCCAAAGGAGGAAGCAGTGCATCATCATCGCCGTCCATAACAGAAAGGCCGTTGGTAGCAGCGAGGTCAAAGAATTTGTCGGCATCGTCTGCATTATCTAAATTTATAGTGCTGATAACGTCTTCGTAGGTGAGAACACCATTTTTGGCTTTACCTTTTTCTAAAAGTTCTGCGTATTTATCTTCAGAAATTTTCATATCTTCCATTTCCATGGCGTCTCCCTCCTTCCACAAACTA
Source organism: Phascolarctobacterium sp. (assembly GCA_024405645.1). Classification (GTDB taxonomy): domain Bacteria; phylum Bacillota; class Negativicutes; order Acidaminococcales; family Acidaminococcaceae; genus Phascolarctobacterium_A. The sequence continues at coordinate 6,363 of JAKSOJ010000028.1, forward strand.
GTTTCTTCAATAGAGTTTTTTGATTTCATCTTTGATCCGTTGAATCTCCCTTAACTCACTTACAAAGCGATCATCGCCTTCTCGTTCATATTTTTCAACCAACAAGCGATGTTCATCATATTCCTTCTCAAGCCTTGTTCGGGTAAGCTGTTTTATACAGTCTCTAATTACTATTTCCCCATCTCCATCAATAACTGGTCTCGTCATGATTCCAGCTAGTAAGGAGGCTGCCTCATCATCTAGAGATTCGGTCAAATCAGCAAGAGATAATCTATCTATATTATAGAGTTCTATGAGTTTTGCAAAAATCCTGCTAACAGGCTCATTTATACCCGCTTTTATGATTTCATCTTTATAAATATTAATATAATCGGGTTTATGCAGCAATTCTGCTACCAGCATTTCTTCGGCTGCGCTACTTGCATTCTTAACCTTGCGTTCAGGAATTACTTGTGTATTTATGTCCGCTTTATCAGTTTTTGTATGTGCGGCTTTTCGATATTCATCCCGAATTAGGCCTTCGTCTATAGTAAGCAATAACGCAACACGTTTAATATGCTCAGCGACCTCTATTTCGTTTTTACACTCTAGTAGGAATGGTATGATATTCGACACCGCGTCAACTTTTCCTGCTAAAGTAGTGATATTATTTTGTTTTATGGTCTCATCTATTTGAAAATCAATGCCATTTTTAGCTTGCGCAATGACATTCAGGAATGCTTCCTTCCCGTGTGCCCTAACAAATTCATCAGGGTCCTTGCCATCGGGAACACCAGCAATGCGAACCTTTAAGCCTGCTTGGCGAGCTACGCTAACAGCACGTACACTAGCCCTACGCCCAGCAGCATCACTGTCGTAACAGAAAACTACATCGCTTGCCATGCGAGCAATAAGCTTAGCCTGCTCTGCAGCAAAAGCAGTACCCATGCTAGCTACAGCATTGCCAATGCCTGCTGCATGAAGACTAATTGCATCCATATAGCCTTCGACAATGATAATTTGATCTGCCTTACGAATAGCATCTAAAGCAACATCCAAACCAAAAAGGATTCTGCGTTTATTAAACCATTCAGTCTCACCGGTATTTAGATATTTGGGCAAGCTATCGTCAAGAACGCGTCCTCCAAAGCCAACAATCTTACCACGAGCATCTTTGATAGGAATCATAACTCGATTGCGGAACTTATCATAAGTAGAATTATTGCGTCCCTCTAGCTCTAGACCAGCCTCCAAAAGTATCTTGGAGCTAACACCACGTTTGCCAAGAGAATTACGCAGAGAATCGTAATTATTCAAAGCATAGCCAATGGTAAAGCTTGCGATAATTTCGTCCGTAATTCCCCTACCATGCAAATAATTCAAAGCATTAACACCATATTTTGTCTTAGTAAGGCATGCATGATAAAACTTAGAAGCCAAATCGTTAGCATTATATATGAGTTTATTTCTTTGCTCACGTTGAATTTCTGCAGGAGTTTTTTGTTTTTCTGGCACAGGAATGCCATATTTACCTGCTACAATTTTAAGTGCCTCAAAGAAATTGCAATTCTCGATTTTCTGCACAAATTTAAAAAGGTCACCACCCTCGTGACAACCAAAGCAATAAAAGAGATTGTTTTGAGGCGTTACCGCGAAAGAAGGTGTCTTTTCACCATGGAAAGGACAACATCCCCAGTAACGATTTCCTTTTTTAGTTAGGCTGACATATCCGGAGACAATATCCACAATGTCCGCACTAGCGCGCACCTGCTCTTTAAAGTTTTCAAATTCTCCGTCCATATGAGCCATCCTTTCTAAAATCTCTCCTATTACTATTCAATGCAGGCTCCAAAAACCCTTTTTTTTGACTCATTATTCTTGATTAAAGATTATTTTACGACTATAATAGAAATGTTAAAGTTATGGAGGCTTTTATGAAAAAAGTATTCTTATTAATTCTTCTGGTCTTAAGTGTTTTTACCAGCACTTGCTTTGCCAAACAACCCGTTATCACTTCTGATACAAGAACCTTCAATCCCATGACTGGTATCTACGAATTAACCGGCAATGTTCATGTTGAACTTGAAAATCATGGACAGCCTATTCTAATCGAAGGCCAGCATGCCAAGGTTCATCTTTATACCCTAGAGGTTCACGCTGACAATAATATTTCCCTTGCCTTTGGCAATATGAGTTTTCTCTGCGACCGAGTAGATGTCTACAATAGCGATAGTACCGCTTACGTTAGCGGCAATTGCAATTTCTCCGACAGTCGTATTAAGGCAAGCTCCGACAAAGGCTCCTATTGTTGGAAAACAAAAATTGCAGTATTTAGCGGCAATGTTAAGCTTAACGGCGCTCCAGTCGTTGGCGACGTTAAATATAATGTAGAAACTGGACAAATCGACAAATAACAAAAACTTCCTCTTACTAAGATAGTATGAGGAAGTTCTTTTTTATGTATTTATTAAATTATTCGTGGTGTCTTTCTTTGTTCTTACGAACATATTCCATGATGATACCAGCAGTTTCTTCGATTGCTCTGTTGGATACGTTGATGATTTGGCAATGAACACGACGCATAATGCCTTTTGCGTAGTTCAATTCCTCTTCGATACGAGCAACATCTGCATAGCCAGAATCTTCGGACAAGCCCATGGTTTTAAGTCTGGTTGCACGAATTTCATTCAGTTTGAACGGGTCGATTAAAAGACCAATGATTTTGTAAGGAGGAACCTTAAAGAGCTCTGCAGGAGGATTAAGTTCAGGTACCAAAGGAACATTGGCAACTTTAATCTTTTTATGAGCCAGGTACATGGACAAAGGAGTCTTGGATGTACGAGATACGCCAATAAGAACAACATCTGCCTTGAGAAGTCCTAAAGGATTCTTGCCATCGTCATATTTTACAGCAAATTCTACTGCTTCTACGCGTTTGAAATATTCATGGTCCAAGGAGTGCATAAGACCAGCTTGATTTTGAGGAAGAAGGCCAGTTGTTTTTTCAATAGCCTTAAGCATGGGTCCGAGTACGTCGACAACTTGAATGTCATGAGCCAAAGCGCGGTCTGCCAAATGCTCACGAAGCTCAGGAGATACGAGGGTATAACAAATAACTGCATTATGCTCTGCAGCCTCTTGCACTAAGCGATCAATTTGTTCTTTATCCTTTACATACGGAACACGAACTACTTCAAAGTTTTGCTCAATAAATTGGCTTATGGTTGCTTTTACAACGGATTCTGCAGTTTCTCCGATGGAGTCGGAAACTGCATAAACGATAGGATTATTTTTCTCCAAGATGGTAGTTACCTCCTTTTCCCTCGGCAATGTCTACCAAGAGTCTGGTGAAATTGGTCTTGGTGATACGTCCTAAAACTTCAAAGCTCCGGCGACCATCATCTACAGTTTTAACTACAGGCAAAGAGTCGATTTCGTTATCGATTAAACGACGACCAGCAACAGCTGCAGGTTCATCAGGATATGCCACAATCATCTTGGACAACGGAGTCATACACATAACTACAGGAACATCATGAAGATTATTGTTATTGTTAATAGCTGCTTTTAAAAGGTCCTTACGAGATACGATACCAGTCAACAAACCAGTTTCATCCAATACAAAGACAGTACCAACATCCTCCAAGAACATGGTAACAGCAGCTTCATACGCAGACTTATCATGACCAATTGCTACGGGCACGGATTGTAAGGCTTCGCATTTTATATTACTAAGTTCTTCCATTAACATACCAAGGGTATTTTTACCAGTATAAAAATAACCAACCTTGGGACGAGCATCAAGAATGCCACCCATAACGAGGATTGCTAAGTCACTACGGAGAGCAGCACGTGTTACGTTAAGTTTTGAAGCAATTGCTTCACCAGTGATGGGACCTTCTAAACGGACAATTTCCGCAATTTGCTTCTGTCTAATACTTAAAGCCAAAGAATTCACGCCCTTTCTAAATTTTTACCTATATAGTATATACTATTTGAGGTTTTTTTGCTATAGCCTACACTAAATAATTTATAATTTTTGCAAAAATATTTCTTATTAAGCAATTAATACATAAATAAAAAATGGGTCTCGGCAAGGGAAACCCACTTTTTGATATATTAGAATTGACCATTAACTGTGAAATTAAATTTAACACTGGAGGGTTCATCATGACCATCCTTAAAATTTTTCTTCAAAGGCACGCCCATAGTTAAATTAGCAAAGATATTTTTGCCAATGTTGGCTTTAACACCTAAACCAGTGCTGAACAATGCATCATTAGCGTTGGAAGATTCTGCATCCTCGCCAAAGAGTTGACCATAATCCAAGAAGGTATAAACGCTAACAGTCTTCTTAGCGTTCAGAGGAACTGCATATTCAACGCTCATACAAAGACCCTTGTCGGCGCCTCTA
>JAKSOJ010000029.1 GCA_024405645.1 Phascolarctobacterium sp.
TTAAAAATAAAAAGAGTGCTGAGAAATTCTCGGCACTCTTTTTTGCTTTATGTCACTTATCTTCTTCTGTGATTACCTTGTGGGGCTTGATGTTGTCTCGGAGCTTGTCTATGAGGAGCAGGGCGACTTACATCTTGTCTAGGTTGGTAAACAGGTCTTTGTACTTGGGTTTGTTGAGTTTGAGGTCTAGATTGGTATACGGGTCTTTGACCTTGCGGGCGACTAATAGTAGGTCTAGAACTTTGAGATTGTGGTCTAGATTGATATACAGGTCTTTGACCTTGCGGACGACTAACAGTTGGTCTAGAAATTTGAGATTGCGGTCTGGATTGTTGAACCGCAGGTCTGTGTTCTTGAGGACGACTTACTGAAGGTCTAGAGGTTTGAGTTTGAGGTCTGGATTGTTGAACCGCAGGTCTGTGTTCTTGCGGACGACTAACAGTAGGTCTAGAGGTTTGAGTTTGCGGTCTGGACTGTTGCACAGCGGGTCTAGATTGTTGATGCACAGTATGTCCTTGGAGAGCAGGGTGCTTTACATCATGTCTAGGTTGATGAATAGGAGCTTGCTCTCTGCGTGGTTCCACCCTGCGGGAATTTTCTGCAGAATATCTATTGTGGGGCGCAGGAACTGGTTTATGAACATCATGTCTATGACCATGGTCACGCCAGTGTGGTCTCGGAGGGGGCATAGGAGGTCTGTAATCATGGTGATGATGATGACGCCAATGCCAGAAGATGCCTGTACGGTAGAAGCAACCCCAATAATCAACGAAAACATCGTAATGCGGGCAATAATTGATGGCGATACCACCATAGAAATGGGAACGATCATAATTGCCTCTGATTCTTTCGATATTGGAAAGATAGTAATAAGCCCAACCCATATAGGTCTTGGCATTGTCATCACTGCCGCGCAGATTGAGGCTAATCATATTCTTCAGAAGCTTCTCTGCACTCTTATATTCGCCCAGGTTATAGGCTGCTGCAGCACCTTTGACGAGGGATTCTCTCAAGATGTCCTCGTCGTTTTCATAGGCACGACCATCTTCGTACAGCTTGAGTGCTCGTTTGCTCATCTTATAGCAGTTTTGGTAGTCGCCACGGTCATAGTAAAGCAGGGACAAATCTGTAACGGACGCCCAACTATTTTTATCATGTTCATAAACAAATTCCAAATTGCTAATTTCTCTATCTAAATCTTCGTAGGCAACACCACTAGAGGGCATAACTTCTTCTGCATGAGCCTTGTCGGCAAAGCCAAAACCCATGCATGCTACCAAACACATTGCCAAAGCAGCTTTCTTCAAGTTTTGCATAATTTTACCTCCAAAATTTACGGAAATACTTTGATGATTAAATTATAATAGGCAAAAATGTTATTTGTGTGGCAAATAAAATAGTTTCAAAAAATTAGTAAATAATCTTCTTTGAGTAAAAGGCTAGTGAATTTAATTTCACCTTAATTCTGCATTTCATTTTGCATTGACTTTTGACCTCTTGCATTATATAATTATTTAGTATAATTCCGTAAAGTACGCCTGTGTGCGCAGGCTTTTATATTTTTAGGAGGAAGAGAGATGCTTCAAGAAAAATATGCTCCCCATGAGATTGAACCTAAATGGCAACAATATTGGGAAGAAAACAAAACCTTTAAAGTAGAAATCAACAAAAACAAACCTAAATCCTATGTATTGGAAATGTTCCCGTATCCTTCCGGTAACCTGCATATGGGTCACGTTCGTAACTACTCCATCGGCGACGTAGTTGCTCGTTTCCGCACCATGAAGGGCTTCAACGTTCTTCATCCCATGGGCTGGGACTCCTTTGGTATGCCTGCAGAAAACGCTGCTATTAAACGTGGCATTCCTCCGAAAACCTGGACCCTGGACAACATCGCTAACATGACTCGTCAACAAAAATCCCTTGGTCTTTCCTATGACTGGGATCGCGAAGTTACCACCTGCAAGGAAGACTACTATAAATGGACTGAATGGTTCTTCGAACTCTTCTACAAACGCGGCCTTGCTGTTAAGAAAGAATCCGCTGTTAACTGGTGCGATACCTGTAACACCGTACTTGCAAATGAACAAGTAATCGACGGCAAATGCTGGCGTTGCGACAACGACGTTCGCAAGAAAAACCTTTCCCAATGGTTCTTCAAAATCACCGATTATGCTGAAGAACTCTTGAAAGACCTGGATCTCCTGGAAGGCTGGCCGGAACGCGTTAAAACCATGCAACGCAACTGGATTGGTCGCTCCGAAGGTTTGGAATTAACCTTCCAAATTCCTGCCCTCAACGACGAAGTTGTTGTTTACACCACTCGTGCGGACACGGCTTTTGGCGTAACCTTCATGGCTCTGCCTCCTGAACATCCTCTGGTAGAAAAAATCTGCGAAAACAATCCTAAAGCAGAAGAACTCAAAGCTTTCTGCGATAAAGTTCGTAACCAAAGCGATATCGAAAGAACTTCTTCCGAATCCGAAAAAGAAGGTATGTACACCGGTGTTGACTGCGTGAACCCCTTCACTGGTCGCAAGGTTGAAATCTGGATCACCAACTACGTTCTGTACGATTATGGTACTGGCGCAGTTATGGGCGTACCTACTGGTGACCAACGTGACTGGATGTTCGCTACCAAATATGGCATCGACAAAATCGTAACCCTTTGCCCCATTGGCAAGGAACTCAAACTGGAAGAAATGGACCATGCTTACGAAGAAAAATCCGGTATGGTTGTTAACTCTGGTAAATTCACTGGTATGGAAATGCACGAAGCTCTCAAAGCAATCAGCCTGGAAGCTGAAAAGCTTGGCTTCGGTAAACGTACCGTTAACTATCGTCTGCGCGACTGGCTGATCAGCCGTCAACGTTATTGGGGCGCTCCGATTCCTGTAATCTATTGCCCGAACTGCGGCGAAGTTCTTGTTCCTGAAGAAGAACTCCCCGTACGTCTGCCAGAAGATGTAAGCTTCACTGCTGGTGCTAAATCTCCGCTTGCTACCAGCGAAGAATTCTTACATTGCAAATGCCCGAAATGCGGTGCACCTTCCGTTCGTGAAACCGATACCATGGACACCTTCCTGTGCTCCTCTTGGTACTATCTCCGTTACACCGATCCTAAGAATGCTGAAAAATGCTTCGACAAGGATGCAAATATGTATTGGGGTCCTGTTGACCAATACATCGGCGGTATCGAGCATGCTATTCTCCACTTGCTCTACAGCCGTTTCTTCCTGAAGGTATTGCGCGATGCTGGCCTTGTAGATTATGATGAACCTTTCTCCAATCTCTTAACTCAAGGCATGGTTATTAAAGATGGCGCTAAGATGAGTAAATCCCTTGGCAACGTTGTATCTCCTGAAGAAATTCTGGAAAAATACGGCGCTGACACCGCTCGTCTGTTCATCCTCTTCGCTGCTCCTCCTGAAAGAGAATTGGATTGGTCCGATACTGGTGTAGAAGGCTCCTTCCGTTTCCTGAACCGCGTATGGCGTATTGTTTATGCATTCCAATCTGTATTGGAACAAAAGGTTACCAGCTATGATGTAAGTGCTCTCTCCGAAGCAGATAAAGATCTCCGTCGTCTGCTGCACGGCACCATTAAGAAAGTAACCAGCGATATCGATACTCGTTTCAACTTCAATACTGCAATCTCCGCTATGATGGAACTTGTTAATGGTCTCTATGCTTATGAAGCTAAGAAACAATTCAATGCTGGCCTTGTTTACGAAGCACTCTCCAGCCTCGTAAAGATGCTTGCTCCTTTCGTTCCTCATATTACCGAAGAAATTTGGAAGGGCGTATTTGACGCAGAATCTTCCGTACATGATCAATCCTGGCCTTCTTATGATGAAGAAGCTTTGAAGGTTGATAATGTAGAAATCGTACTTCAAGTTAATGGTAAAGTTCGTGGCCGTCTTGTAGTACCTGCTGCTGCAACTAAAGAAGAGTTGGAAGCTATTGCTTTGAATGATGAGGGCGTTAAGAATGCTGTTGGCGCTGCTACTATTCGCAAGGTAATTTGTGTTCCTGGTCGTCTGGTTAATGTTGTTGCAAAGTAATTAAGCATAAGCTGATAAGACATAAAATTTTAGAGCTGCATGATGTGAGTCGTGCAGCTCTTTTTTTGTGCTCGTGAAGGAGAAACACATGAATAATACGCAAAAAAAGTTCTTGATGCTGGTGATTTTGATTGCTATTTGCATAGTGACTAATCTTATAGTCGGGGTAACTAATCGTAATGATGATGAACAAAAGATTACTTACTCGGAGACTGAAGAAATTAAAGCAAATAGTAGAAAATCGACTATACGAATTTATGTTTCGGGTGCGGTGATGAAACCAGGCTTATATGATGTTCCTTCTGATTCAAGAGCAGATGATGCAATTAACATTGCTGGAGGTTTTACAGAACTTGCTGATACAGGAAGGGTAAATCTTGCTCGCAAACTGAAAGATGGAATGCAGGTTAATGTTCCGACTAAGAAGATTGGTAGGTTATCAAATAACAAGGTACAGAATCAAGACACTAGGGTAAAGGTTCAAGAAGCCGCTTCAAAAAAAGATGATGTTAAGCAAGCTTTAGTTGTGAATATTAATACTGCATCAGCTTCAGAATTACAACAACTTCCTGGAATTGGTCCTGCAATGGCACAAAGAATTATTTCAGCTCGAGAACAGTTAAAATTTACATCTGTGGAGGATTTGTTACGTGTAAAAGGTATTGGAAAAGCTAAATTAGGTCATCTAAAAGGTCTCGTGAGGGCAGAATGACATCATTTATTTATGCGTTAGGACTATTTTTTCTTGGAAATTATATCGGTTTATTTTTAGATTTTCTGTATTCTTTTCATAATATTTTACTTTTGCCTGCTGTAAGCCTGATTATTTTTTCTCTTAAAAATCGAAATAAATATTTGTTTACTTATTCTGTGTGTGCAGTATTTTTACTTATAGGTGTTTGGAATGGTGTGAGAGTAGGTCCTAGTGCTGCGATGAAATTGAGACCATATTGGAGGAAAAATGTCATCGTAAACGGAACTGTAGAACCTTTGTCATGGAAGGAAAAAGATGGCTTGCAAACTTTCGTTTTAAAGGTTCGAGATATGGAGCTTGAAGCGGGTAAAGTAGAATATAGACAGTCGATTAGAGTAACTGTTGGTGCAAAGACAAAATTGGTCGATAAACAGGTTAAACTTAGTGGGAAGCTTCACGAGTTAGTAGGGTTTCGTAATCCTGGGTCTTTTGATAGCAAGACATATTATAAAGTTCAAGGAATAAGTGGAAGGCTTGCTAAAAGCAAACTCATACATTACAGTGTTAACAATAGTTTTGTGACTAAACTCGCTTTGTTGAACATCGAATTAAGAAGAAAATTGGATGAATGTATGCCTGCAAGATTGAGTCATTTGCTAGGTGGTATGCTTTTAGGAGGTAGTGGACTAGAGGACGATAGTAGAGAGATATTTTTGGATAATGGGCTAAGTCATTTGTTAAGTGTTTCAGGAACACACTTGGTTTTATTAGCTGGTTTGCTTGGTATTCTATTTAAACCCTTGCCTGAAAAATGCCAAAAGTTGTTAATAGTTATATTTTTAGGAGTATATGCTTTGCTCTGTGGCCTAAAAGCTCCCATTGTCCGTGCCTTTGTTATGCTTTTCGTTATTCTCTTTGGTGGTAATGGTGCTGAAAAAGGAAGGCTACTAGGCTTGGCTGGCGTTCTTTTACTTCTTTTCAAACCTGAATGGATTTTGGACGTGGGGTTTCAGTTATCTTTTGGCGCAAGTTTGGGGTTGATTTATCTTTCTCCAAAATTAAAGAATTGTTTTGATTTGTTTTTACCAGAAATAATTGCGGAGACGGTTAGTGTAACCATGGGGGTGCAGTTAATTACTCTACCCGTAGTGATTAATAATTTTCATCAAATATCTTTAATATCTATCATAAGTAATGTTATTTTATTACCAATCCTAGAAATGACTTCTTTGCTAACGCTTTGTGGCTTGCTGCTAGCGTATTGCTTTAATGCTTATGGTTTATTAAAAATAAGTAGTTTCTTTATAGATCAGGTATTGGTGCAGGCAAATATTTTACGTTCTTTACCGTTTAGTACAATTGCCATTGCCTCCTTGCCACCATGGAGCTATGGACTGTATTATGGGATTTTGGTCCTTTGGCTAGATAAAGGTTTTATTAAAAATTTGGAAAACCAAGAGAGAAAACAATATTTAGCGGGATTGTCAGCCATTTTTGTTGCTGCCTTTTTGTGGTCGAATTTTCTTCCCAAGCCATTTGCAGTTTATTTTTTGGACATAGTGCTACAAACACCGATACAATCTAACCGTTTGAAATTATGAATTATGCCTTCAATAAATGTTTTTTAGAGTAATAATTGGCTAAAAAACCTCTGAAAATTCGTTGTTTGGCTATATTATACTGTTTGTAGATTCTGAAATAATTACGATTCGCTGCAATGATATTCTCAAATAGACTAATTATGTTTGAGATAAACTACATACCGAAATTAGCAGGGTGCAAAATTTAACCATAGAATTAGTAATCGTTAAATTTTGAAATTACAGATTTTGTAATTTTGAATGGCTTTCCATACGGATTTGTGATATAATTTGTATGATATAAACTGAAAAATTAATTTGGCATACAAAAGGGGGATTCTAATATGGCAGATTCGTTGGAAGTTCCAATGATAGAAACAGAAAACAGAGAAGAAACAATGGGTGACCGCATGCGCATTGTAAGGTCCTATCTTAAACTTAACCAAAAAGAATTTGCAGAAAAATTAGGTATCTATCCTAGCCGTGTCTCTGAAATGGAAAAAGGAGCTATGCAGGTTCCAGCAAATGTTATTATGCAAATTGGGAAACTTGGTTTTGACCTGAATTGGTTTGTTCTTGGTCATACTAAAAATGACGATGTAATTAAGCTAGTAGACGATAACGTAGCTTTGTTTAAGATTGTAAATGACCTAAAAAAGATGGATGGTCGGGATTTAAAATTTATTACTGATGTAATCAGCAGCTTTAAGAAAAATTACCACAAATAACGAATGGCTATTATTCTGTTTAGGAAGCAAAGGCAACAATTGAAAGGCCTGAACTAAGTGGCACCGACAGGGACGGATGCATAGTTGTTGAACTGCCAAAGGGTTATAACCAGATATAATTATAACTTGACAATATAAATCTTTAGAGTGATATATATCTCCGCAAGGAGGTGCTATTATGGCAGAATCTAAAGGAAACGCACAATGTAAAGAATGTGGAAACGTGGTTCAACAGAAAAAGGGTAAAAAGCTGAAAAAGTTTTGCAGTACTGCCTGTAGGCTAAACTGGTGGAAACATCATCAAGAATTGTTGAATCATAAGGCTAATTATGAATTCGTATGTAAAAATTGTGGACAGAAATTTACGGCTTATGGAAATAATCACAGAAAGTTTTGTAGTCATGGTTGTTACATTCAAAGCAGGTTTAGAAAGGGGTCAGTTATGCAAGATTTAGATAGTAGTGTAAAAGACAGCAATAAAAGGAAGGGCTATACCACTAGAGAAAAAATAGGCGATACTGAATTCATCATAACAGTAGAGTTTAGTGAAAATGCTAGAGAAACGCCGTATGAAAAAATAAAAAGGCTTATTCTAGAGGATTATGAAAATTCAAAATGGGAAGCAAGAATCAAGGATAACCAAAAATAAATCCTTTAAACAAGAACAGCACCACACCAAAATTTTTGCTGGCGTGGTGCTGTTATGCTATTTGGGGTTGATAATTGAATAGTCGCTGATATTATAAACAATGGCTTTTTGCTTTTCTGAATACTGTCCATTTACCCTGTAGGTATTTCCGATAGGAAGCTCATTGGCAACTATCAGGGAATTTACGAACTGTTTGCTTGTGATAACTAACGACCTACCATCATTGGTAAAAAGGTCTGCCGGGACTCTGAATGACATAAAATCAGAAGAATCGCATTCCATAACAAGTATGGAATTTCTAGCCTCGTTAACCCTTAAGCAGACATACTCTGGGACACCTAGAAGACGAACAGAATCTCTGTTTACGGACAAGGTGTATTTTTTTGTGTTGATGGATAAGGATAATACGATTTTCTTCCTTAACCTAGAAGTTTTACGAGGTTTGCTTTCTTCAGCCATTGTTGTTGTATCCTCCTGAATTATTGCTTAGTGGTGGATGTCCGTTGCCGGGGGATTGCCCCAAAGCCTGTTTTTGGGCATCAGAATACGTCTGTCCTGTGTAGCCTTCAAGCTGTTCAAATAAGTTCAGCTGCTGCCCTTGTACATAGTCATTATAGGATTTGCCGATACGACCTTTATAATCATCAGGATAGTATGTGACAACATGTCTCTTCACTTCACCAGTTTCTTTGTTGATGAACTCAATAGGCTTTTCTGAGAACATGATAGCTTCGGTGAAATCAAAAATCAATATTACACCTCTAGGAGAGTTAGCAATGCGACCCATTATTTTATAACGGCAGTTTCTGTTCCAGCCCATAAGTGAATAGAGCTTTTCTACGAATTCAAGCGAGGTTATAGTCTTATTAATCCATTGGCCATCACCTTTAACACGAGCCCATTCTACTGAGGAACTTTCCTCTTCTTTACAGGGGATGACAGCAAGTCTTTTTTTATTAGGATTGACAATGGTGAGAACGTGTTTAACGCCTTCAAAAAGGCGAATGCAGGACATATTGAAAGTGATTTCTCTATACTTTATGCTGACCGCAGGCTTTTTCAACATAGAGAACTGTGTACGGGGAGGAAGCTCGTAGCCCTCAAGATCCTCATATTCTAGTTCTAACTTTTGCTCCATACGGGACTTTACAAGTTGTCTGATGAGTTCCTGCTCCTGAATGTTATATGCCTGACCTCCGTTGTTATGTTCATTCATAATGTTTCCTCCTCATAGTTTACATTGATGCTAGTAATTGTCTTAGTTCTTGTTCAACCTCGCTGCGGGTTGGAATTTTGCCAATCAGGGGGTTATCGACTTTAATCCCATCAGCTGTTATATCGTTTTCAGTGATATTGTCAATCAGCCTGTCACGCTTTGCTCTTAAAGCTAGGCTTAGGCCTAGACTGTCCAAATGGGTGGGGTAGGTATGATTACCCTCGTCCATATGTTTGGTGCCGTCTGCAGAGCTGTCAGCGCTCTTATACGTTATGTATTGGACGGAATAATCAGCTGCCTTCTTAGTGTTTTTCCCTACGATGATTTGTGGTTCGTCAAGGAAAAAGATAAGCATCTTGGCATGACCACGCTGACGAAAAATTCCTTTGAATTTAAACCTATATTCCTTAATCCAGTTCATATTGGCATAAATGGATGTGCAGAACGAATTAGCGGTAATCTTTGTTGTGCTGATTCCGTTATCATCCCAAACGATAGTGTTGCTTGTAGGGAATTCACAGGTCCTGATGACAATCGCCTGTAGTATCGGATGATATAAAATCTCAATGTATTTACTGTTGCCTAGCTTCTTGTGAGCTGCTTTGTTAAAGGTTATGGTTGTTTGCGACAAGGTCATGCTGGCGGTTGAGTTGTTAAGAAAATACACACCGTAGGGTACATGGTAGTCGTTAAACTGCATTGAAAGAACCTTGCTATGTTCGGTTCCATTCATAATAGCGGCATCGTGCTTAAGCTGGTTAAACTCATAGGTGTTGTAGACGCTCTTGCTGATATCGTAGAAAATATTAGCATTTATGGCATTCCAATATGGTGATATGCATACAAATCCTTTTAAAGCACCTTCTGATATTACTGCTATTTCAGATGCACCACAGAGTTTAAGAGAACATGCTGCTGCTGTCTGCGCGGCCTTAGCTATTTCAGGAGTTACAATTCCCTTGTGATGTTTAGGCACAAACGCTGCATCACGAATCTGAGTGTTCTTTACTATGGTTCGTTTTACATAATCTACTACAACAGTCTTACGGGCGGATAAATCACCCCAACGGCGTTCGTTTTCAAGTATGTTACGGACCATGCCTGCATTCCAGTTAGTCCTCCCAGTAAGGGTTGGACGCTTTTTGTCGGTAAGTGTTTTAGCTATAGCATCAGAGGTAAAACCGCAGATGTAGGCAAGGAAGATAAATCTTACTGTCTTTGCTTCATCCTCTTGTATTACTAGATTGCCGTCTTTGGTGTGTCTATATCCAAGAAGGTCAGAGACTGGGTATTGTCCTGTGCAGATTCGTTGGTCATAGGATAAAATCATACGACGGCTTTTGTTTGCAGACTCCCAATCAGCAAGCATGGCATGCATCTTGAACATCTGGTCACAGTCAGGGTCGAGGGTGTAGATGTCTTCCGTTTCAAAATATACACCTACGGGATGTTGGGGATTCATGGTACGAAGGGTACGGACCTGTTCAACACAGTCAGATACGTTTCTTGCAAAACGTGATACACTGGCACAGATAATGAGATCCATGGACTTGTCCTTGGCATCCTTCATCATGCGCTGGAATTCGGTACGTTTGGTCATGGAAGTGCCAGACTTTCCTTCATCGCTATAAATATCGGTAAGTGTCCAGTTTGGAGTTTTTTCAACTTTTTCAGTATAATATTTCGTCTGGTTTTCGATAGAGGAAACTTGCTCAGTGCTTTTGGTACTGACGCGGGCGTAAACAGCAACATTCTTCTGCTCATCATCTTTTA